>NZ_AWUR01000005.1:0-34029 GCF_000468835.1 Acidaminococcus sp. BV3L6
GGTGCTTACGGCACCGTTTTTTCATTCCAGCCCTTTCTGGTCTTTCATATAATTGACAAAATCCTCAAATTCCAGGGTCTTGTGGTTGAGCAGCTCGTCAATCCGCATCCGAAGAATGGGCTGCGTTGTCAGTTCCCGCGCCCTGACAAGCGCCATTTGCAATTTCCCGTTCCACTTCTTATCGGGCCAAGCCTCAAGGACCTCCACAGCCACGCTGCGGGCTCCTTCGTGGAGGGAGCTCAAGCACTCGGCAATAATGTCCCCGCCCCAAGGGGGAACACTCATAAGCCCTCGCAGAAGAGGAATGACAAGCCGTTCATCCTGAAGATATGCATCCAGATGAAGCATAGCAAAATCCGTGACCTTTTCAAGACGTGCCTTGCTGCCCGACTGGAGCAAATAGGGATAAAGGAGGGTTCGCATGGGATCTTTCTTAAGCAGGTTCCATACCTGGGTATGGATGTCTATGCCCAGGATATCTGCCAGCTGCAGAGGCAGGATATTGACGGATCCATCTTTTGAGAGGATTTCCTTGGGAAGGATCTTCTTCCAGTCCCGTCCCATAACAACACCGTCCAAGGTCCCCACATAAAGATGGCACTGATTCATGCTGAGATAATCCCAATTTTCATGATCGATCATTTCCTGCAGTTCTTCCCGAAGGCTCATGAGACCTGCCACTTGTTCGAGGGTCGTCTGATGCTGCCTAGCGTGTTCAAGAAGCCGTTCCAGAACGTGGCTATAGGAAAGAGGCGGCAGTTCGAGGACCTTATCCACCCCGCCTTCCACTGGCTGTGCTTCAAAATTGACTAAAAAATCGAGATAATCAACCATGGTGTGAAGCACGGCATCAAAGGTTTCATCATCCATCCGTTCTTTTTCAAGCATTTCGAGAAAATTGCTTTTCTCGATGACAAGAAGAGCCACTGCAGGATAATCAACCGTGAGATCACAGCCATGGAGGAGAAGCCAATGTTTTTCTTCCGGCGTAATAAAATCATAGGTCGACATAGCACAGACCCGACCCCAGCCCCGCGTATGGGTCAAGATCTCCCACAGGTCCTCATTTTCAAGGAGATGCCCCAGTTCCAGGGCATAGACCACAAAGCTTGTCAGTTCCTCACAGCGGGCAAGAAGCATGAGATCCTTGTGGAGGCGTTCCACTTCGTTCAGGTTCTCCTCGTTCAAGAGATGAAGACCGGTCACGGTAATGGCAAGTTTCAGGACCTCCGGGGCAAAGGCATGATAGAGCCAGCGATGGCAAAGGTTCCAAAGGGCGTCAGGGATTTCCTGCGTGGACAACAGGTCGACAAGGTAATCATTATAGATAATAAATGGAACGCTCGAGATGGAAGCATAGAGCTCCTTTTCAGCCTTGGAGTCGGGATTTTTCGCATACGCCGCAAGGGCTCCGGCGATAACAGAGCCCACCTCTTCCTGAGGTCGGTCGGGCATGCTGGCCATGTAAGAGTCGCTTGTTCCCGGTTCCCGAAACAGGACCGCATACGTGTCGACAAAATTTTGATCTTCAATGAGGTCGGGATCAAAATACCCTTCCTGATCAAGGTGATCTTTTATGATTTGGTAGAGACTGCTCTCTTCCTTCCAAAATTCCATAGTGTTCCCTTCTTTTAATCGGAGGATTCCCTCGGCTTTCCGTAGGGTAGTTCGCTTATTATATCACACTTGTCCCCGTTTGTCAGAAGGCGTCGTTTGAGAAAAAAAGCCCCGTCCCTTGCAGGGCAGGGCCAGCTTATTTTTTCACGCCCCTTCTTGGGGGCTGTTGGGAACTTGTTCGGCTGCAGCAGAGGCTGGGTCCGTTCCTTTCAGGATGGCCATGAATTCATCGCCCGTAATGGTTTCCTTCTTCAAAAGATACTGGGCAAGTTCATCCAGCTTCTGTCTATGGGTCTCAAGGATAGTCCGGGCCTTCTGGTGGGCCTCCTTGACAACTGAAAAGACAGCTTCATCAATGCGGGCGGCCGTTTCCGGCGCGCAGGCAAGGGAGGTATCACCACTCAGGTAGGCATTATTCACGGTTTCAAGGGCGACCATATCAAAGTCGCTGGTCATGCCAAACCGGGTAATCATGGCCCGAGCAAGTTTTGTTGCCTGTTCAATATCATTGGACGCACCGCTCGTGACCTTGTTGAAGACAACTTCTTCAGCAGATCGTCCCCCTGTCAAGGTAACAATCTTGTTGAAGAGTTCCTCTTTCGTCATAAGGACCTTTTCCTCTGTGTCAACCTGCATAGTATACCCCAAGGCACCGCTCGTCCGGGGAATAATGGTGATCTTATGGACCGGTGCCGATGCGGTCTGACTTGCAGCCACAAGGGCATGGCCAATTTCATGATAGGCAATGAGCTGCTTTTCCTTCTCTGAAATCACGGCACCCTTTCTCTGGGCCCCGGCAATGACCACTTCCACAGATTCTTCAAGATCCTCTTGGATGACTTCCGTACGGCCCATACGAACGGCGCGAAGGGCAGCTTCGTTGACGATATTGGCAAGTTCCGCACCGGAAGCACCGCTTGTAGCAAGGGCAACCGTATGATAATCCACATTAGGGGAAATCCGCACATCATGGGAATGAACCTTCAAAATGGCTTCCCTTCCCTTAAGGTCCGGCAGTTCCACGGGCACACGGCGGTCAAAACGGCCCGGCCGCAGGAGGGCCTTATCAAGGACTTCCGGACGGTTGGTCGCGGCAAGGATAATGACGCCCTTGCTGCCGTCAAAACCGTCCATTTCAGAAAGGAGCTGGTTCAGGGTCTGTTCCCGTTCGTCGTTGCTGCCAAAGGCGCCATTATCACGCTTTTTGCCAATGGCATCGATTTCATCGATAAAGACAATGCACGGAGCCTTTTCCTGAGCTTGTTTAAAGAGGTCGCGGACACGAGCTGCCCCCATACCAACGAACATCTCAATGAATTCTGAACCGGAAATAGAGAAGAAGGGAACCTTGGCCTCGCCGGCAACAGCCTTGGCAAGAAGAGTCTTACCCGTACCGGGAGGGCCTACAAGAAGCACGCCCTTCGGCATGGTTGCCCCAATGGCCTGGTAGCGGGATGGGTCATGCAGGAAGGACACGATTTCCTGAAGGGCTTCCTTCGCCTCGTCTTGACCCGCTACATCCTTGAACGTCTTTCCCGTCTGGGCTTCAATATAGACCTTGGCATTGCTCTTACCAAAGCTCATCATATTGCCGCCGCCCAGTTTAGGGCCCAAAAACCGCATGATCAGCTGACCAATGCCCATAAAGAGCAGGAAGGGGAAAATCCAGTTGTTGAAAAATTTGGTCAACGGCGAATCCTCCCGAGGGATAACCTGGGAAAACTCCACATTAGCCTTGACCAAACGATTGACAAGTTCTGGATCCTCAACGCGGCCCGTGACAAAGATTTCATCTTTACCATCCTTGTTGCACAGAAGGGCGATGCGGTTCTGATTGATTTCTACTTTGGAAGCCTTGCCTTCATCAACCATCTTCAGGAAGTTGGTATAAGTAACTTCCTGGACGCGAGGTTTAAAGAACATGGGCGTAATGATCGTATTGATGACGAGAATGATGAGGATGGCCGCAAGGTAATAATAAAAGACACGTTTGGAATGATCTTGATGAGGAGAATCATTCATAGTGATCACCTTCTTATTCTAAAAAAATAATATCATGGATTAAGACGTATTATATCATATGAATCCGCACTTGTATACCCCATAAGGGTACTTTGCAGTTCACCGCGTAAGTATGACTCCTGGAAGGCAAGCAGCAAGACATTTTTCTGCGGGTCCACAAAGGGGCAAGGTCCCGAGGGTCCCTTCATCGACCCACACATAAGAGGGATCGGGCAAGCTGCAGGGAATCGTTCCTAAGTAGACCGTCATCTGCCAAATTTGATGGGTAAAGACATGACGATGGGTCCAGATGATCTTTCCTTCAACTGTTCCAAGCATCCGTTCCGCTTCCTTTCGGCTTTCCTTTTCCGTCTTGCCGAGGAAGGTCGGAAGCTCCCATAAGGAAGCAAGGAGACCTGTTTCCGGTCTTTTATGAAGAAGCAGGGCTCCTTGCTTACGGATGAAAAGACTTGTCACTTCATAAATGGTCGGTGCCTTTTTCTTTTTGCGGACTGGCAGCTCGCTGGTCCGATTTTCCAGGAATGCGGTACAGAAATCTTTAAGAGGACAAGATCCGCAGCGCGGGACGTGGGGAATACAAATCGTGGCACCAAGGTCCATCAATGCTTCATTGAAGTCTCCCGGCCGGTCTTGAGGAATGACGGTTTGAGCGATTCGTCCTATGATTCGTTTGCCCTTAAGGGAAAGGATATCATCCGAGATCCCAAAAAGACGGGCCATTACCCGCAACAGGTTGCCATCCACGGCGGGGACAGCGTGTCCAAAGGCCATGGATAAAATGGCACCTGCCGTATAGTCACCGATGCCGGGCAGGGCACGCACCGCCTCCAGCGTATCGGGAAAAATTCCATGATATTGGAGGACGATTTCCCTTGCCGCTTTATGGAGGTTTCTAGCCCTAGAATAATAGCCCAGGCCCTGCCATAATTTGAGGACCTCCTCTTCAGACGCCTGCGCCAAAGCGCTTACGGTAGGAAAAGCGGCCATCCAGCGAACATAATAATCCTTTACGGTTTCCGTCCGCGTCTGTTGGAGCATGATTTCCGAGACCCACACATGGTAGGGATCACGAGGATGATTGGCTCGCCAAGGAAGGTCTCGTTTGGTCTCATCGAACCAATGCAAAAGGGCGGGAACCCACTCATTTTCGACTGTCAAGATGAACCTCCCGGAAAACGGCATCAAGGACCGTGCTGCCATCTTCAGCAAAAGCAATGGTGCCCCGAACCTGTTTATTCTGAAGAATCAAGGGAATCCACGTTTTATCCGCTTCCCACATGTCCTCATAAGGCAGGTCTTCCAAGGAAAACCAGCGAGGTTCCATTTCGTCGCTGGCTTCAATAGTACCGGTAAATTTCTTGAGTACATAGACCATGCCCCCATGGGACCAATTCCCATCAGACGGCTGATCAAAATATAGGTCTGCCACGAGGATCAGGTCCTTTTCCTCGGCAAAAAGACCGCATTCCTCAAATAGTTCCCGCAGGGCACATTCCCGCATGGATTCGCCGATTTCCATCTTGCCGCCAAAGCCGTTCCATTTACCATAGCCCATACCCCGTTTCTTGCGGCCCAAGAGGATCCTGCCCTGTCCATCCAGGGGGAAAACCAAGGAAGTATCACGCATATTTGCTGCCCCCTTCACCTTTGAATAATTATCGAATGGAATGATTTTTCGCTTTCTTCTATCATACCACAGTTTAGGTGCCTTTGCCGGTTCCGCCTTCATTTTACGTAAAATTTTTCCCAGTATAAAACCTCATTACCTTATTATTTTTAGGTTTTTTATTTTTGTACTATTCATATTATTAAGTTTTTGGTAAAATAAGGTTGGAACTGATACAAAACTTACGGAAAGGAGGTTCTTGAGACAGAGGGGAATTGTCTCATCACTTGGAACAACGTGCCTATCATGCTCATATCATCATCCAGATTCACATTTCAGAACAAGGAAATCCTCTTATGGACCCTTGTTCCACATGTACCCAAGGAGAGAAAAAATGTCTGAAAAAGAAAAAATGAACACACAGAACAAGAAAGAGATCAGCGGCTTTTTAAAAGGAGTTGAAATCATCGGCAATAAATTGCCCCATCCTGCCATGCTCTTTCTGCTTTTAGCGGTCATCGTCGTCATCATATCCCATTTTGTTGCTGCCCAAGGCGTCTCCGTCACCTATTTTGACGCCCGTGCCAAGGCCGAAGTCACCAAAAAAGCCGTGTCCCTGCTCACCCCGGATGGACTGCGCTACATGTTCAACTCTGCAACCAAGAACTTTACCGGATTTGCCCCTTTGGGAACAGTCCTTGTAGCCATGCTCGGTGTCGGTGTTGCTGAATGGACGGGACTCTTCAATACATCCCTGAAAAAGCTTCTCATGAACGCTAACCCGAAGTTCCTCACCCCCATTGTGCTTTTTGCCGGGATCATGTCCAACATTGCCTCTGATGCAGGTTATATCATCGTTATTCCCATTGGCGCCTTGATCTTTGCCATGGCCGGACGGCATCCGCTGGCAGGGATGGCAGCCGCTTTTGCCGGCGTATCGGGCGGCTTTTCTGCAAACCTTCTCATCGGCACGACGGATCCCCTCCTGACCGGCATTACCAACCAAGCCCTCAAGGCAGCGGGAATTGATATGACCCTTGACCCAACCTGCAACTGGTACTTTCTGGCTGCTTCGACTTTCGTCCTGACCCTTATAGGAACCATCGTGACGGATAAGATTGTCGAACCGAACCTGGGCACCTACACCGGTAAATACAGACCGGACAACGCCCCTGTCACAGACCTTGAAAACAAAGCTCTCCGCAATGCCACCATCGCTCTTATCATTTACGTCCTGATTATGGGACTCCTGATGTTCCCAGCCAATGCCCTTTTCCGCAGTCCTGAACCAGATGGGGTCCTGACCCTCAAAGCCTTCCTTCATGACGGACTCATTCCAGCCATCCTGCTTCTCTTCCTCATCCCGGGCGCTGCCTACGGCTGGACGACGGGCAAACTCCGCACCTCACATGACCTTGTTGCCGCTATGACGGAAGCCATGAAATCCATGGGCGGATACATGGTTCTTGCTTTCTTCGCCTCCCAGTTCATTGCCTACTTCGGGAAAACCAACCTGGGCCTCATTGTTTCCTTCAAAGGTGCCGATGCGCTTGAAGCAGCAGGCCTTACAGGGCTCCCACTCATTATTCTCTTCATTTTCCTGTCCGCCTTCCTTAACCTCTTTATGGGGTCTGCATCGGCAAAATGGGCCATCATGGCCCCCATCTTCGTTCCCATGATGTATCGGCTCGGTCTTTCCCCTGCCCTGACACAGGTTGCCTACCGCATTGGGGACTCTTCCACCAATATCATTACTCCCCTCATGTCCTATTTTGCCATGATTGTCGTCTTCATGAATAAATATGAAGAAGATGCCGGACTTGGGACCCTCACTTCCATGATGCTGCCTTATTCCATGAGCTTTCTCTGCTTCTGGACCATCATGATGGCTCTTTGGATGATGGCAGGCCTGCCAGTTGGGCCGGGGGCCGGTCTGTTCCTCTAAGCACGGTTTATTCCCTGATCCTGTCTCATCTTGTTTCAAAACCATCGAATACCCGATAGGGTCCCTGCCTCTGCTGGGAGAAAAGGGACGAAAGAAACGCAAAAAACCGCTGTGGCTTATGCTGCAGCGGTTTTTCGTATTTTTCCAAAAGACAATCAGCGCGTCTTCTAAACAGCCAAAGAAAAACAGATGCATGGATATTCCCCCAGCCTTTACCCTCACTTTGTTTTATCGGCGCTGTATATTCCTTGTCGCCAGTTGATCCACCGTCCCCATTTAATGGGCAAAGGGGCAGACCGAAGGCCATCACATTCCATTTTCAAGGCATAATCAACAGGAAATCAAGAACAAGGGGCCGGACAGGGCCCCTTCATCTAGGACCTATGAGAACAAAAGGCGAAAACAAGGGCCTTTTCTCAGACCCATACAGATTACGACCGTCTTTTCTCAAAGAAGGCTGTCAATGAGCGCTTTAACAAAAGCATAACGCGGCATGATGCTGCTGATCTTTCCATATTCATCCACGGAATGCGCCTTGCCGCCAATGGGTCCCAATCCGTCGATCGTGGAAATTCCAAGGGCAGCGGTAAGGTTGCCGTCACTGCCTCCGCCGGATTTGGTCCAACCAAAAGAGAGGCCCACCTTTTTTGCGGCTTCTTCCGCTTTCCGGCAGAGGGCCTCTGTTTTTTCCGAAGGGTTCATGGGCGGTCGTTTCATTCCCCCCTCGACCATAACTTTGACGCGGTCATCAAAAGGCGTCTTGGCCCAGGCACGAAGCGCTTCATCGATGCGATGCCCTTCTGCCTCATCCTTGACGCGTGCGTCAATGACGCATTCGCAGTGGTCCGCGACCACGTTAGCAGCGGTTCCTCCCATAATGGTGCCAATATTGACGGTTGTTCCTTTTTGGGGATTGGCAAGGCCAACAATCTGCTGGCCCCAGCGCATACATTCATGAACAGCGCTGGCCCCTTGATCGGGATTGACGCCGGCATGGGCTGCAATCCCCTCAAAGATAAGTCGGTACTTGCTGATGCCCTTCCGTTCCTTGACAAGATCCCCATTGGGGCGCGCTGACTCCATGATGAGAACGGCCTTCGCCTTTCTGGCTTCCCCTTCAATGACAGGACGGGAATAAACAGAGCTGATTTCTTCATCCGGCGTGAAAAGAAGGAGGACATGGCCGGAGCTTTTCTCTCGGGCCAGGTCTTCTGCCAAATGGACCATGAAGAGGTCGCCGCATTTCATGTCCGAAGCACCAGGTCCTTTAAAATCATCCCCCTCCGTGGAAAAAGGCCGCTCCACGGCAGTGCCCGCCGGAAAGACCGTGTCCATATGACCTAATAAGAGCACATCATAGGTCTTGCCTTTGCCCCATTCCGCACGCAAGATAGGCCCCACTTCCTTACCGACAGAAATCAGTTTGGTCCGCCAAGCTGCCGCATCCAGACGTTTTTTGATCCACGCCGCTACCTTACCCGTACCAACCGCATCCCGACTGAACGATTCCAAGGCTACAAGTTCCTTGAGTTCTTCTAAAAAGATAGTTTCATTCATGAGCTACCCTCCTGTGGAAATTAAAAAGACAAAGACTTGAAAAGGGAGCCCAGCCGCAGCGGGGTTCCCCTTCAAGTTAATTTTTTTCTGCAAGGTTGCCGCAAGGGAGTCCTTAAGTGCCGCCAGATAAGTTTCCTGCTTGGCATAGCTTTTTTCTGCCTCGGTCAGGGTGGTCCATGCAAAGCAGATCTTATCACCCGGCCTCATCTGAGCAAGACGCGGCAAATCCACCAAGGCCACCTGACCAATCTTGGCATAGCCGCCTGTCGTCTGCCGATCCGCCATAAGGATGATGGGATTGCCGTCAGCCGGAACCTGAATGGCACCAAAGGTGACCGGTTCAGAAATAAGGTCCCGTTTTTCCCTAAAGGTGAGCTTCACACCTTCGAGGCGATATCCCATGCGGTCTGCCTGCATCGTAATGGTATAGGGTTCCGTCACAAAGGTGCGCTGGCTTTCCTCTGTGAACCAATCGTATTGGAGCCCTTCCATGATGCGGATGGGGCCTTTAGCAAAGACAAAGCTGCCATCAATGGACCAGGGAACCGTGACAAAGGAATCTCCTTCCTTGGCGCTGCGTTCCATTCTTCCCACAAACGCTGCTTGATGAGGACCAATGGTTCCGATAGGAAGTTCATCCCCTTTATCGATGGGACGGCCCTTGACTCCGCCGATTTTAGCCCGCAGATAGGTACTCTTGCTTTCCATGACCTGAGGCACGTCAAACCCGCCTGCAACGGAGAGGTAGGCCCGGCTGCCGGTCTGGGCAAAGCCAAAGGTCAGGATGGCCTCCTTACGGACATAGATAGGACGATAACGGGGCACAGGCTTACCGCCCAAGGTCGCTTTCATATCGGCACCGGTCAGGGCAAAAACCAGCCCTGCCGGCAGTACCAGAACAGGCCCGCTCATGGTCATTTCCAAAGCCCCTTCACCAGGATCGTTCTGGACGAGCAGATTGGAAAGGCGCAAGGATACATCATCCATGGCCCCACTGACAAGAACACCAAATTTTTGATAGCCGTAGCGTCCCAGGTCCTGGAGGGTCGTCAGGGGTCCGCCTTTTTTAACGAGGATTCTCATTGTGGCCGGCCTCCTTCCTCTTTCTCCTTAAGTTCCTTATATTCTTCCGGCGTAATGGAATAAAACTCAATGCGGTCCCCCGCTTCAAGCATGCTCGGATGAGCCAAGTCGTAGGGACGGAAGAGATCCAACGGGGTACGACCAATGAGCTGCCAACCGCCCGGCGTTTCAAAGGGATACGCCCCCGTCTGGGAGCCCGCAATCCCTACGGAGCCAGCAGGGATGACAAGACGCGGTGTATCCCGCCGTGGTGTTGCAATTTCTGGGGGCAAGCCGCCTACATAAGGAAAGCCCGGAGCAAAGCCAATCATATAGACGAGGTAATCCCCACTGGTGTGGATGGAAACCACTTCTTCCGGCGTCATCTTATGGTACTCGGCTACATATTCCAGGTCAGGCCCATATTCACCACCGTAGCAGACAGGAACGCGGACCTTTTCCCGCACCGATGCTTCGCCAAAGCGCAGATCCTTCAAAAGCGCCTCCACACAAGCCTTGGCTTCGCGGTAACCCTTGGAAAGGCGGCTGTCTTCGGCAAGATGACTTGTGCGCGATAGAATCAAGGGATCATAAAAGACCGTGACTCCCGTATAGGATGCTTCCACTTCCCGAAGTCCCGGAAAGGGATGATCCTTTAAGGCCTCTACAAGGGCACTGGCGCAGCGCAGGATCTCAGGATGGATGGCATCGCCAAAACTGACCATGAACGCGGCCTCCCCAATAGGTTGGAAACGGGGATGACAAACAAGTTCTTTCGCATCGTATTCCATGAAGTTTCCTCCTTAGCCCAACAATTTTGGCAGCATCTTCATGACGGTCTGTCCTGCCATGTAGAGCATGACCAGGAAAACGCCCCAACCAGCATAGAACAGGAATGAAGAATGCTGGTAGCTTCCCACAATGGATTTTTTTCGGGCCGCAAGGAGCAGGGCGCCCAGCACAATTGGAAGGATCAGTCCATTGAGTGCGCCAACCACAACAAGGACCGTGACCGGGCGACCAATAAACGAGAAGATGAAGGACGAAAAAATGATAAAAGCAATGATGAGATAACGATGGTATTTTTCAAGGACAGGGCTGAAGGTCCGAATAAAGGACACAGACGTATAGGCGCAGCCTACAACGGACGTAATGGCCGCTGACCACATGACAATCCCAAAGATCTTGTAGCCCACATCTCCCACTGCCAGCTGGAATACAGAAGCAGGTGGGTTCTTTGGATCAAGAGTCAGTCCTTGGGCAATGACGCCCAAAGCAGCTAAAAAGAGCAGGATACGCATAAGGCTCGTGATTCCAATGCCCATGAGGGAGCTGCGGTTGACCTGGTCCAAGTTTTCTTCACCGGAAATCCCCGCGTCAAGAAGACGGTGACCGCCGGCAAAGGTGATATAGCCGCCAACACTGCCGCCAACAAGGGTTATAATACTCATGACGTCAATTTTTTCCGGCATGAAGGTATTGGAAAGGGCAAGCCCAATGGGCGGGTGGCTCGTAAACGCCACATAGATCGTAAGGAGCACCATCAAGCCTCCGACAATCTGGGCAAAGCGGTCCATAAGGCGCCCCGCTTCCTTGTTAAGGAAAATAAAAACGGCAATAACCGTACTGATGAGAGCACCAGCAACAGGGGAAATCCCAAAAAGAACATTCATACCGAGACCGGCACCGCCAATATTGCCGATGTTGAAGGCAAGTCCGCCGGCAACGACAAGGGCCGAAACGAAGTAGCCAAGACCCGGCAGGACTGCGTTGGCAATATCCTGACCTGGTTTTTTGGAAACGGCGATGATGCGCCACACATTGAGCTGGGTAATCGCATGGATGATGATAGTGACGAGGATGACAAAGCCAAAGCTCCCTTTGAGCTGGCTTGTAAAGACCGTTGTCTGCGTGAGAAACCCCGGTCCAATAGCACTGGTTGCCATGAGAAAGGCGGCGCCCAAAAGGACGCTGAGGTTGGATTCTTTCATATTGGTTGCTCCTTTTCAGCTAATATTCAAAAGCAAGGATCGAATCAGGAAGGACCCATGGCCCCAACCTTACCGCAAAAACGAACCAGCGGGGGCAATCTCCACACCTTTTTCCGCAAGGGCCTTACGAATCTTCTGCACAAAGAGAAGAGCCTTCGGGCCATCACCATGTACGCAGATAGAGTCAGCCTTGATGGGAATGACCTTACCGGACAGGCAGGTCACCTTGTGGTCAAGGACCATGGAAAGCACCTGGGCGATGGACGCGTCTTCATCGGTAATCATTGCACCGGGTTTGGACCGAGGCGTCAGTGTGCCGTCTTCCTGGTAGCTTCGGTCAGCAAAGACTTCCGCAGCCGTAAGAAGGCCAATCTTTTCTGCCGCCTTGATACTTTCCGTTCCTGGCTGGGCAAAAAGGATCAGGTCCTTATCGACATCATAGACAGCCTGGGCAATGGCTTCTGCTAGGGCAGCATCCTTGGCCGCCATATTGTACATGGCTCCATGGGGTTTGACATGCTGCAGCCGTCCACCAGCCGCCTTGGCAAAAGCAGCCAGGGCACCCACTTGATAGACCACCATGGCATAAACGTCCTTAGGACTGACGGCCATGGTCCTACGGCCGAAGCCGACAAGGTCGGGATAACCGGGATGAGCCCCTAATCCAATCCGGTTTTCGTGGGCAAGGGCAATGGTTTTCTGCATGACCGCCGGATCGCCGGCATGAAAACCACAAGCAATATTGGCACTTGTGACCAGGGGGATGACCTCTTTATCCATACCAATCGTATACGCGCCAAAACTTTCACCAAGATCAGAGTTCAAATCAACCTTCATGTAACTGCACCTCCCAAAAATAACAACCTAACCGCTCGGACAGTCCCTTTAAAAGTGGTCCTCTCCCTGCGAAATTTTTTTCGCACCATTTGTTTTACCACACTAATACGGAACTGTTCTAAATCGACTTCTTTATTATACGGTATCGCCGATTCTTTTGCCTACTAATTCAAAAAAATCCATTCCCCGAAAGGAATGGATTCATAAAACTGTCAATTTTTATACAATTCATCGGGGGTTTTTTCACCTTTCCCACAGGCAACGCGAAAAGGGTTTTATCTACCCGCGCTTGCAAGAGCGGATTCAGTATCCCAATAAACGGACAATAAAATAATAAATGACTGCAAGGATTACAAAATAACAAAAAGCTTTGCCGCGATCCTTTAAATCAAAACGGGTCTTTGGTGTGTGGAGAAAAGCCCAGAAACCGCGGGCTTTTTCCATAAGGATTGATTCTCTCTTATTCATAACGAAGCGCGTCAATCGGATCAAGAAGAGCCGCTTTCTTGGCAGGATAAAGCCCAAAGAAAAGACCAATTCCAACAGAAAAGACGACTGAAATAATGGTTGCAAGGACCGAAATGACAATCGGCCAGCCAATGATCCGCGCGGCAATGACAGAAACAATTGTGCCTAGGATCATGCCCGTCGTTCCGCCCGTGACACCAATGACCATGGATTCAACGAGGAACTGCAGCAAGATATCATGGTAGGTCGCCCCAAGGGCCTTGCGGATACCGATTTCCCGCGTCCGTTCCGTTACGGAAACAAGCATGATGTTCATAATACCGATGCCGCCGACAAGAAGACTGATGGCCGCAATGATAGCCAAAAGCAAGGTGATGGACCCCGTCGTTTCCTGAGCGGTCTTGATGATTTCTGCCAGATTCCGAACACTAAAGTCATCGTCTTCGCCCGTACGGATCTTGTGGCGTTGCCGCAGCAGCGTGACTACATCGGATTGGACCTGTTCAATCGTATTTTCATTCTCGCACTGGATCGTGATATTTCGGATATAAGTAATGCCCATCAGCCGCTGCATAGCCGTAGTAAGGGGAACAAAGACCACATCATCCTGATCCTGCCCCATAGAGGATTGTCCTTTGCTGTTTAGGACACCAACAACCCTAAAAGGGGCTTTATTGATACGGACAGTTTTCCCTACAGGATCTCCTTCGGGGAATAGATTGTCTGCAACCGTCTGTCCTATAACACAAACCCTGTCACGGCTCGTCAGTTCTTTTTCCGTATACATACGGCCTGTCTTGATGGTATAGTTCCGGATGTCAATGATATTAGGCGTCATGCCCTGGACCTGCGTATTCCAGTTTTGGTTTCCCGCAACAAGCTGGTAGCTGCTTTGTACGCCAGGCGCCACGTATTTGATGCCATCGACATTCTTTTCAATGGCCTTAGCATCATCATACGTCAAATGTGCCCCGCTGCCGCTGGCAATCCGCTGTCCATTGGCGGTACGTCCGCCGCTCATGACAATGAGCAGGTTACTTCCCATACTGGAGATGTTTTCCTTGACTTTTTCCTGCATCCCAAGGCCCAAGGAAACCATGGCAATGACAGCACCGACACCGATGATGATGCCCAGCATGGTAAGAAAAGTCCGGAGCTTATTGGAAAGCATGCCTTCGAAGGCCATCTTGATGCATTCCTTCAGCATATCATTCCCTCCGTTCATCCTTGATGAGCTTCCCATCCCGGATGGTCAGGATGCGCTGCGTCATATCAGCCAGTTCCGGTTCATGAGTAACCATGATGACGGTCTTGCCCATATGGTTCAATTTTTCAAAGATATCTATGATTTCCAAGGTTGATTTGGTATCAAGGTTTCCTGTCGGTTCATCGGCCATGATGATAGCCGGGTCATTGATGAGCGCCCGCGCAATGGCGACACGCTGACGCTGCCCACCGCTCATCTCATTGGGTTTATGGTAAAGCCGCGCGCCGAGCCCCACTTCAGTAAGGGCCTTCTCGGCCCGCTCGGTCCTCTCCTTGAGATCGACCCCAGCGTAGATCAGGGGAAGAGCCACATTGTCTACAGCCGACAGGCGGGACAGGAGATTGAAGCTCTGGAACACAAAGCCAATGCGGGCATTGCGCGTATGGGCCAGTTCATCATCTGTATAACGGGCAATATTCTTACCTTCGAGGATATACTCCCCCGATGTCGGGCGGTCAAGACAGCCCAAGACATTCATCAACGTCGACTTCCCGCTTCCTGAAGGCCCTACGATGGAAGTAAATTTACCCTTTTCGAAACTGACAGTAAGATGGTTCAGGGCATAAACCGTCGTATCCCCCATCGCATAACTTTTTACAATATCCTTTAGTTCAATGACGTTCATGGATTCGCTTTCCTCCCTTCATCAAATGGGAGGACCTCCGCGCTGCTGCGTCTTAACGGTCACAGTCTTGACTTCAAGTTCATCGCCCTCCTCAAGGTCACCGCTCACCGCAATCCGGTCTTCACCCTGCATAAGGACCTTGACGTCCACTTCCCGTGCTGTGCCCGACGCCCGATCAAGGACCTTCACATACTTTCTGTCCCCGCTGGTAAAGAGGCATTTGGAAGAAATGGAAAGGGCATCATCCACTTCCCCGATGATGACATTGGCCCGTGCCGTCATGGTCGGAAGGAGCTTGTTGTCCACATTGTCAACATCGACATAGCAAGTATAGTAATTGACATTGTTAGTTGTCGTCGCACTTCGGCTGATGAGGGAAATGATTCCCTTAAACGTTTCATCAGGATAGGCATCAACGGTAAACTCAACTGTCTGGCCGTCCTTGATCTGGCCAATATCGGATTCATCGACCATGAGCTCAATCTGCATCTTATCCAAGGTCGCTACATTCATGATGACCTGCGGCGTCGAAACACCGGGCGATACCGTCTGTCCTACAGGAGTCGGTTTGCCAATGACATACCCGTCAATCGGGGACGTAATGATCGTATCGTTGGTATTTGAAACAGCCTGTTCATAGTCTGCCTTGGCATAATCATAATTGGCCTTGGCCGTATCAAAGACGCTCTGGGAAATGGCGCCTTCCTCGAGAAGCTGCGCATCCCGCCGATAAGTGGCTTCCCGGTCTGACAGAGTAGCTTCTTTCATCACCTGGGTCTTCATCAGGGACGTATCATCAAGTTTCAAGAGCGGCTGTCCTGCCGTAACATGCTGATTTTCCTTGACATAGACCGCAACGATACGACCCGTAATCTTCGAGTTGATTTCAACATTGTCTTGGGCACTCAGTGCGCCTGTAGCCGAAACAGTCTGGCGTACTGTTTCCCGGCTCACCGTGTCCGTACGGATCTGTGCCAAAGCCTCTTTGGCTTTCTTGTCCTTGTACCAGAGGCCGCCAGCTGCCGCGGCTGCCAAAAGAACGGCCAAACAGCCGACAAGGATACGATGTTTCTTCAAAAAATCCACGTTATTCCCCACCTCATTTACTGTAAGCGGAAGGAACCCTTGGACCAAGGCTCCTCCCGGCAGGAAAAAGGTCCTGCTCCCCACTCCACATACTGGGTTTATGATAACAATCCTTCATGAAGAAATCATGAAGGATTGTAAAAGATTCCGTTACGAACGGATCTGTCCATTTCCACAAATCAGGTATTTGGTTGTCGTCAGCTCCGGCAGGGCCATAGGGCCGCGGGCATGGAGTTTCTGCGTACTGATGCCGATTTCCGCGCCAAACCCGAATTGGAACCCGTCCGTAAACCGTGTCGATGCATTCACGTAGACGCAGGCCGCATCAACCACTTGCTGGAAGCGGCGGGCTGTTTCGTAATCGTCTGTCACAATGGCTTCAGAGTGCCCCGTTCCATAGCGGCGAATATGGGCAACCGCTTCTTCCATGGAATCAACGATACGGATGCTCAGGCGAAGGTCATTGTATTCCGTGGCCCAATCTTCATCGGTAGCAGGAATCATGCCTTTTTCATAAGCCAAGGCCCGATCATCACCAATCATCGTCACATGAGCCTTTTGATAAGCTTTCACCATAGCCGGCATAAAGGCATCCGCAATTTCCTTATGGACAAGAAGCGTTTCCATGGAATTGCATGTACTGGGCCGATTGACCTTGGCATTGAGGGCAATGGAAACGGCCATAGCCACATCGGCCTTTTTATCCACATAAGTATGGCAGACACCGGATCCGGTTTCGATAACAGGCACCGAGGCGCCGCTTACAACCGTGCGGATAAGTCCTGCACCGCCGCGGGGAATGACCACATCGACAAGACCGTCGAGATGGATCAGTTCCGTGACCGCTTCCCGCTCTGGAATATTGATAAACTGGACGGCGCCTTCGGGAAGACCGGCCTTGCGGCCTGCTGCAATGAGGGCATCGCTTACAGCCTTATTGGAATGGAGGGCTTCCCGGCCCCCCTTCAAGATCACGGCATTACCGCTTTTCACGCAGAGTGCGATGGCATCGGCCGTCACATTGGGGCGAGCTTCATAAATGATGCCAATCAGTCCCAGAGGGACGGTAACCTTTGTGATTGTAAGGCCATTGGAAAGCGTCCGTCCGCTCAGGACTTTTCCCACGGGGTCCTCAAGGTCTGCAACCTGCCGAATGCCTTCGGCCATCTGGGCCAGCCGCTCATGCGTGAGCAGCAGCCGATCCAGGAAGGAATCCTTAAGCCCGCCTTGACGTCCATTTTCCATATCAGTGGCATTGGCAGCAAGGATTGCCCTTTCTTCTGCCATGAGTCCTTCAGCCATGGCAAGAAGGATCTTATTTTTTACATCCGCACACAAAAGGCCAAGAGTAACAGAAGCCTCTTTTGCTCCTTCAGCCTGCATCCGGACCATTCCCTGTTCGTACACGGTCACGCCTCCTTACATGATGACGAGATTATCTCGGTGGATGACTTCATCCGTATGGATATAGCCCAGAACTGATTCCACATCGCCCGTCTTTTTCCCAAGGATCTTACGGATCTCCTGGGCATCGTAGTTTACAAGTCCCCGAGCCAGTTCATGTCCCTTTTCATCAGCCACGCTAACAGTCACGCCGCTTTCAAAGTCCCCTCTGACAGCCTTGATGCCGACCGGAAGAATGCTGCAGCTGCCTTTTTGCTTGAGGGCCTTTTCAAGGCCAGCATCGACAATGAGCGCACCCTCCACCTTAGCGCCAAAAGCCAGCCACTGTTTCCGGGCCTGGAGATGAGAAATATGGGGAACAAAAAGGGTCCCCACGGCATCTCCCCGAAGGATCTGGCGCAGCACCTCCGGGTCTTCCCCGGAAGCAATGACAAGGGCAATCCCCGAAGAATTAGCGACCTTTGCCGCTTGAATTTTCGTAATCATCCCGCCAGTCCCATTCTTGGAACCAGCACCGCCGGCCATGGCTTCCAGTTCCGGAGTGATTTCGGGCACCTCCGAAATGAGGCGGGCATCAGGATGGCTCTGAGGATTGGCAGTATAAAGACCGTCCACATCAGAAAGAAGGATATCGACATCAGCGTCGACGATTCCGGCTACCAAGGCGGAAAGATTGTCATTGTCACCAATCTTGAACTCATCAATAGCGACAACGTCGTTTTCATTGACAACCGGAATGACGCCCCATTCAAGCAGTTTTTGGAAGGTATTGCGGGAATTGGCATAATGATGGCGGTCAAGCGTGTCCGCACGGGTCAGGAGGACCTGGGCCACGGTCTGGCCATACTCGGCAAAAAGCCGCTCATAAATATGCATCAAAATACCCTGTCCCACGGCGGCGCAGGCCTGTTTACCTGGCATGTCCTTGGGCTTTCCCTCAAATTTTAGGCGGCCAACGCCAACAGCACCGGCACCGCTGGAAACAAGGATCATTTCATGGCCGCTGTTCTGCAGATCCGCCATAATCCTTGCCAGCTTTTCAATCTTTTCGTAATTGACCTTGCCATTGGGGTAGGTAATGGTACTCGAACCTACCTTGATGACAATCCGTTTTGCCTTTGCCAGTTTTTCCCTTTCCATCTGCTCACCTTCCTATTCCTACTCCTTTGGGATACCTGCGTTGGGGACCCTCAGTAACGATCCTCAAACTCAAAGATCATGTCACCGATCTTGACTGACTGTCCTTCTTCAATGCCCTTTTCCTTCAGGGCCTTTTCAATGCCGAGACGGCGCCAGATGAGCTGGAACCGGTACACCGCTTCTTCGTTATCAAAATTGGTCATGGCCACAAGGCGCTCAATGTTCTTGCCCTTGACTTCAAAATCAGCGTCCTCTGCATCCGTAAGGATCTCAAATGAATCGGGATCCACTTCCTTGAGGTGCCCCACTTCCAGCATCTCCTCGTCCCGCGGGGCCTTTTGAAGCATTTCAAAAGCCTTATACATGACGGTACGCAATCCATCACCCGTTGCAGCTGATGCTTTCATGATGGGATAGCCCTTTTCCGTAACATATTTTTCCAAGGCAGGATAATTTTCTTCTGCTCCAGGCAAATCCATCTTATTGGCAACGACAAGTTGGGGCCGTTTGACCAGTTTGTCACTGTAAAGGGCCAATTCCTCATTGATTTTCTTGAAATCTTCCACAGGGTCACGTCCTTCACTGCCGCTTGTATCGACAATATGAAGGATGACCCGCGTCCGTTCGATATGACGCAGGAAGTCATGCCCCAGACCGACCCCTTTGCTGGCCCCATCAATAAGTCCAGGCAGATCGGCAAGGACAAATGAGTTTTCCTCATCAAGGCGCACCACGCCAAGGACAGGAGTCAGCGTCGTAAAATGATAGGCCGCAACCTCTGGTCGTGCCGCTGAAACACGGGCAACAATGCTTGATTTGCCCACACTGGGATAGCCCACCATACCGACATCGGCCAATAGTTTCAGCTCTAGGCGCAGCCAACCTTTAGTCCCCGGCTCACCTTTTTCCGCGAAGGTCACGCCCTGTTTGGTACTTGTCACATAGCAGGCATTGCCTTTACCGCCGCGTCCGCCCTTAGCAGCAAGGAAACGGTCCCCTTCGTGGGAAAGGTCCGCCAAGACGACCCCCGTTGCATCATCAATGACAACAGTGCCCATCGGTACCTTGACTTCCACATCGGGAGCCTTGGGACCTGTGCAGTTTTTGGCCGAACCATTGCCGCCGCGGGAAGCAACAAATTTTCGTTTATAGCGAAAATCAACAAGGGTATTGAGATCCTTATAGGCTACCAGATAAACACTCCCACCGCGTCCGCCGTTACCGCCGTCAGGACCGCCGTGAGCGACAAATTTCTCACGCCGAAAACTGGAAGCTCCGTCGCCGCCGCTTCCTGCTTCTACATAGATCCTAGCTTTATCCGTAAATAACATGATTGTATCCTTCCTAAAAACATAAAAATAATGGAAATGTAGGGTTTTATTATACAATAAAGCCAGTAAAATTACCACGAGGAGCCCCTTTTCCCTATGAAATACGGGCCTAGGCGCATAGCAAGTAACAAAAGAAACAAAAGGCCAAGAAAACGGCTTGCCGATAAAAAACAGGGAACCCTTTGCAAGGGAATACTGACCCAGGAAAATATTTTAAAAAAAGCGTTGACAAAAATAAGACCATCGAGTACAATAATGACTGTTCGGTTATGACTCCGTAGCTCAGCTGGATAGAGCGTTTGGCTACGAACCAAAAGGTCGAGTGTTCGAATCACTCCGGGGCCACCAATTGAATTCAGCCGTGGAACAGACGTTCCACGGTTTTTTATTGTCCTTTTCGAAGGTTCCCAATTGACAAAAGGGGCAGGCTGGCTATACTATACTCTTGTTAGGTATAACTAACTTTTCTTGCAATCTAAAGAAGGAGTGACCCTTATGGTAAAAAACATCATCCATATTGAAGGCATGTCCTGTGGGATGTGCGAAGCCCATATTGCCGATACGATTCGGCACGCTTTCCCCCATGCCGCCCACGTATCAGCTTCCCGTTCCAAGAAAGAAGCCACTTTTGTGACAGAAACCCCTGTCGAGGAAGCCGTGATCAAAAAGGCCATTGATGAGACAGGCTACACCTATAAAGGCATGAAGACCGAGCCTTATGAAAAGAAAGGCTTCTTCTCCCGCCTTTTTGGCTAAGCCATGAATGGTTCTGTTTTCTGGGGCGTCATCATCCCCTTTATGGGAACAAGCCTCGGCGCCTGCTTCGTTTTTTTCCTGAAAAAAGGACTCAGCGAAAAAGTAAACCGGGCGCTCACGGGATTTGCGGCCGGGGTCATGACGGCGGCTTCTTTCTGGAGCCTTCTCGCACCGGCTCTGGAATTTTCACAAGCCCTCGGCCGCTGGGCCTTTCTGCCAAGCTTCATTGGCTTTTGGATTGGGGTCTTCTTTCTTCTTATCCTAGATCATGCCATCCCCCATCTGCACCAGATGAGTACGGAACCGGAAGGCCCTGTGACAAAACTCGATAAGACTCTCCTCATGCTCCTTGCCGTCACGATTCACAACATTCCGGAAGGAATGGCGGTTGGTGTCGTCTACGCCGGTTATGCAAGCGGCAATTCCCTCATTTCCCTGTCCGCGGCCCTCGCCCTTTCCCTCGGGATTGCCATCCAGAACGTACCGGAAGGGGCCATCATTTCCATGCCCCTTTACGAACGAGGCTGGAGCCTTAAAAAAGCGGCTTTCTACGGTATCCTCTCGGGCATTGTTGAACCCATCGGCGCGGTTCTAACCATTTACTTTGCCACGCAGATCATTCCTCTCATGCCTTATTTCTTGAGCTTTGCCGCCGGTGCCATGCTCTATGTCGTCGTCGAAGAGCTCATTCCGGAAATGAGCCAAGGCCACCACTCTGACATTGGTGTCCTATGCTTTTCCTTAGGATTTTCCGTCATGATGGTCCTTGACGTCGCCTTGTCCTGATAATCCTCTTTTCTTACTCGGAGCAAAAATCAATCCGATTCGCTGCCATTACGTGCCCCCACTGCTTAAGAATGGAAACAATGCCGTAAAAAAAGAGGCTGTAAAAAGTGCACCGTTCATTTTTCACAACCTCTTTTTGTTGCATAACTTTTATTTTTGCAGTAAAATAACAAAAACTCCCTGCGTACAAGGACCCCCAAGTACTAAGGCAGTGAATGGACCGATTCTGTTTGCATGCCTTTTTGGCATGCTTTTTTTGTGCCCACACCACTGTTTGGGAAATCAACCATCCAAAGGAGAGAATCATCCACTATGACCATTCCCTACAACCCCGCCTCCTCGAAAGCTGATGAATTCATTAACCACGAGGAAATCATGGAAACCCTCGCCTATGCTGACGAAAAGAGTCAAGACAAGGAATTCTGCCTGTCCCTTGTTGAAAAAGCCAGCCACCTGAAAGGCCTGAGCCATCGGGAAGCCTCCGTGCTCCTTAAGAGCGAGGACTCGGACGTGACGGAAGCCATCTATGACCTTGCCCGTAAGATCAAGGATAAGATCTATGGTCAGCGCATCGTCCTATTTGCGCCCCTTTATCTTTCAAACTACTGTATCAATGGGTGTGTCTACTGTCCCTATCATGCCAAGAACCAACACATCGCCCGGAAGAAACTGACGCAGGAAGAAATTGTCCGGGAAGTGACGGCCCTGCAGGATATGGGGCACAAGCGCCTGGCCCTTGAAACAGGCGAGGACCCTGTCAACAATCCGATTGAATACGTCCTTGAAAGTATCCATACTATTTACAGTATCAAACATAAAAACGGGGCTATTCGCCGCGTCAATGTCAACATCGCCGCGACAACCGTGGAAAATTACCGTAAGCTCAAAGAAGCAGGCATTGGCACCTATATCCTCTTCCAGGAAACCTACCATCGGAAAAATTACGAACTCCTGCATCCCCATGGACCCAAGCATGACTATGCTTATCACACGGAAGCCATGGACCGTGCCATGACAGGGGGGATTGACGACGTTGGAGTCGGTGTCCTTTATGGACTCAACAACTATCGGTATGACTTTGCCGGCCTTCTCATGCATAAGGAACACCTAGAAGCCGTCTTCGGTGTTGGCCCCCACACCATCAGCGTTCCCCGCATTCGTCCGGCTGATGATATTTCCGTGGATGCGTTCCCCAACTCCATTTCCGATGACCTCTTCAAAAAAATCATTGCCATCCTTCGTATCACGGTTCCCTATACAGGTATCATCATATCGACCCGTGAATCTGCCAAAACCCGTGCTTCCGTCATCGAAGTCGGGGTTTCCCAGATCAGCGGGGCTTCCCGTACGAGTGTCGGCGGTTATGCCGAAGAAGAGGAAGAAGATTCTGCCCAGTTTGAAGTGAACGACAATCGAACTTTGGATGAAGTCATCAACTGGCTCCTGACGGACGGGTACATCCCGAGCTTCTGTACGGCCTGCTACCGAGCCGGTCGAACAGGAGATCGCTTCATGTCCCTTGCCAAGACAGGGGAAATCTCCAACTGCTGCCAGCCAAATGCCCTCCTTACGCTGAAAGAGTATCTTGTAGACTACGCCTCGGATGATACTCGCAAAAAGGGAGAAGACGTCATTGCAAAGGAGCTGGATAAGATTCCCAATCCCCAGGTTCGGAGTACCTGCCAAGCTTACCTAGATAAAATCATTCACGGGGAAAGAGATTTCCGCTTCTAATATTTTGTAATAAATATTACATAATAATTTCTTGTTTTCGTTGTCTTTGCGTCAAATTCGTGAAATTCTCAGCTTTTCATAGTTCCTTCATCTTTCTTATCGTATAATAATTATATGTGATTTGAGAGGAGTGTATATCCATGAACATGAAAAAATATGCTGTAACCGCGGCTGTTGCTGCTGTTCTTTCCGGTACCTTTGCTGGCACCGTCCCCGCCTTTGCTGCTGGCGTTTCTACTACGATTGCAGCCAAACAGACGGCTGTAACAAACGCCCAGAAAGTCGTTCCTGCAGCGGCCAAACTTGTCAGTGCCAAGACTGATGACAATGAATTCGAGCTGGAATTCCTGGATCCTGACACCTTGGAACGCTATGAAGTCGAAGTCGATCGAGCCACCCAGAAAGTCAAGGAAGTCGAAGTCAAGAGCTCCAACTATCCTGGCAGTGTCACCGTTTCGAAGACGGAAGAAGACGTCAAGGAAGCCATCAAGGCTCGTTATGCTGACGCCCGCAACATCGTCGTCACGAAAAAAACCGATGATAAGGATGGCACCCCCTTTGTTGTCTACAAAGCCACCTTTGAAACCGATGCCTTTACGGGAGAAGCCCTGCTGAACCCGGCAACCTGCTACATTGGCTATCAGGAACTGACCTACAAATAAGTCAAACCTAAAAATGGCTGCTCTATTGGGCAGTCATTTTTATTTGTCCAAAAACCCATTCCCAGATAGACAAAAACGTACCCGTGGAAATCCATGAGTACGTTTCTTTGTTACCAGCTACGACTGGAACCGCCGCCCCCACCGGAGCCGCCGCCAAAACTGCCTCCACCGAAGCCGCCGCCCCCGCCAAAGCCACCGCCGCGGCCACCGCCGCGAAAGAAGAAAAGGTAGAGCAAGGTTCGGAAGATGGCACCGCCAAAGAGCAGGCGGTCCACCAAAAAGAGCAGCACAATACCCCCAAAAAGGATAAGCCGCGTCAGAAAAGGCAGACCTTCCGATTGTTCCTGGGGCTGGGGCTGGCTCGTTCCTTCTACGGGAAGGTCCTTGACACTCAGGCCATAGCCTTTCGCCACGGTCTGGAGGACGGCGGAATAGCCGTTCAGGATTCCTTCGTCATAATTATCCTTACGGAAGGAAGGCAGCATGTACTGATCCTGGATTCGCCCTGTGAGGCCGTCAGGAAGGACGCCTTCCAGACCATAGCCCACTTCAATGCGGCTCTTTCGGTCCTTGGTGGCTACAAGAAGGAGAACGCCATTATTTTCTTTTTTATCGCCAATGCCCCATTCGCGCAGAACAGAAAGCCCATAGTCTTCTATGCTTTCCCCGTCAAGGGTCGGCACGGTAAGGACAACGACCTGTGTCTTGGTCCTTTTGGCAAGGGCGGAACTATAGGCGAGGATGATCTGTTTCGTCCGACTGGAAAGGACGCCTGCCTCATCGACGACATAAATATCCCGCGCCGGTTTGGGCGGAATCCCGGCGGCCTGCCCCAAACCCCAAGGCAGGAAAAAAATCACCTGGAGGACAAGGAGCAGCCATAAGAGTTTCTTTTTCATGGGAATGTCTCCTTCCCTCGATGACCTTAGAACTTCACCTGCGGAACCGTCTTGGCCCCTTCATCAGCCTTGAAATAATCCCGGTCCGTAAAACCAAACATACCAGCAAGGATGTTTGTCGGGAAGGATTTGATCTTGGCATTGAAGGTCTGGACGGACTGGTTGTAGTCACGGCGGGCTACAGCAATGCGGTTTTCCGTCCCTGCCAATTCATCCTGGAGCTGAAGGAAGTTCGTATTGCTCTTAAGGTCCGGATAGTTTTCAGCAATGGCAAGAAGACGGGACAGGGCCCCATCGAGTTCTCCGCTTGCTGCCGCGGCATCAGAGACATTCCGCGCACCGGCCAGTTTAGCCCGAGCATTTGCCACATCGGCATAGACCTGCGTCTCATGAGCGGCATAGCCCTTAACCGTATTCACAAGGTTGGGAATGAGATCATTGCGGCGCTGGAGCTGGTTTTCTACTTGGCTCCACTGGCCCGTTACCTGTTCATTGGCACTGACAAGCCCATTGTAACTACCCATCAAGGTGCCCCCGATAAGGACGACAACAGCAAGAAGGACAAGCAAGATTTTTTTCATAGGTTTCCCACACTTTCTAATTGAGTTAAAAAAGCATACCCCGTATGGGTACATTTCGATTGTAGCGGATTTTGCCCGTTCCTGTCAAGTGACGTTCATGTGACAAACCTCCTCGGCTTGTTAGGCCCAGGAGGTTTCTTGGTCATCAATCGGCTATATTTGCAAAATAATCGCGTACCGCCCCTTCATCAAGTTCTTTTCCAATAAGAGTGACATTCGCGCCTCCCTGCGGGGAAAAGCCGGAAATCATCCAGTGGTCTTCCACGAGGTCAAAGCGGACCCAGTCCCCTCCGCAGGGAAGATACCCCTTGGCCCGGGGAATCCTGCCAAAAGCTCCTTTGGTCACAAGGTCCAAAAAGCGCATGAGATAAAGAGGATGGCGTACAAAAACGTCCGTCAAGGTAACCGTTTCCACAGGATTTTCCTCGTGATGGCAGTCCTCATGAGTGTGTCCAGGGCCATGACTGTGGTGAGCTTCTTCCCCTTTTTCCCCGCAGGTCCCAGGATCTTCTTTTTTCCGCTGCCGCTCCAAACGGCGCCGAAAAAAGGCGTCCGGCAGGGCCGTGTAGTCGCCTGTTATAATTTCTGCCTCGGGAGAAAGCTCATGGAGGGCCTTGTGGAAGCGGGCAATCTCGCTTTCTTCCAGATGCTCTGATTTTGAGAGGATGAGGACGGAGGCATGGCGAATCTGTTCCAAGCGAAGATCACTGAAGCTGTCCTTTTCCATAAAGAAGGTCGTTGCGTCCACAATCGTTATGGGAGGCAGGAGGTCGATGGCGTCATAGAAAAGCCCTTCGATGGCTGCCATGAGGATGCTGAGTCTAGCCGCTCCTGTGGGCTCGACGATGGGAACTTCCGGGTCCAGGGCGGAAAGGATGGTCATGAGGTTTGTGAGAAAATCAGCTTTTCCCGTACAGCAGACGCAGTTTTCCGTCATTTCATAGACGTTCAGGCTCCGTTCCCCCTCCTGGAGGACCTTGACATCGATATCCGTTTCGCCAATTTCATTTTCAAAAATGACAAAATCCACATCAAGGAGGGTGTCCGTCATATGGCGGATAAAGGAGGTTTTTCCAGCGCCGAGGAATCCGGATACAATAAGGACTTTCATGATGGCCTCCTGGATGGAAAAAGGAGGGCCCCATCCCCTCCCCTTTGCTGCTTATTATTTCCAAATGACGACCGGTTTGATGAGATCCCGCGGTTTATCGCGCATCATAAAGAGCGCTTCTTCGACGTGATCCATGCCTTCAAAGACGTGGGTGACTTCCTTATGGAGATCGAGGCGACCGCTCGTGACAAGGCTCGCCAGTTTTTCCATGCGCAGCCGTCCGCCCGGCATGAGACCGCCGGAAATGGTCTTGTTCGACATGCCAGCGCCCCATTCCACGCGAGGGATCTTGACATAGTCTCCGGAACCGAGGTAGTTAACGTTGCCAATCCGTCCGCCTGGCTTCAGACACTTGATGGCTTCGCTGAAGGTATCCACGTTGCCGCCGGCAATGCAGACGCGGTCCACACCGGCGCCATTTGTCCGTTCCAAGACCTGTGCAAAGATGGGGCCATCCTTGTAGCTGATAAATTCATCAGCCCCATAAGCTTTGGCCACTTCCATACAGACAGGACGCGTCCCCACCGCCATGATACGGCTGGCCCCTCTCAGGGCGCAGGCACGGACCGCCATGAGGCCCACAGGACCAATACCGATGACAAGGACCGTATCGCCAAACTGGACATCAGCCTGTTCGACGGCGTGGAAGCCCGTCGGAACCATATCAGACATGATGCATGCGTCAACAGGATCCATGCCCTCCGGCAGATGGGCCAGGTTGCCATCCGCATCATTGACATGGAAGAAATCAGCAAAGACACCATCTTTATAATTGGAGAATTTCCAACCGCCGAGCATACCGCCTGAATGCTGCTGCCACCCAGCCTGGGCAGCGGCGGAACTCCAATCCGGCGTAATGGCCGGAACAAGGACCCGGTCCCCCGGCTTGAAATCCTTGACCAAGCTGCCCACTTCTACAACTTCAGCGCAGCATTCATGGCCCAAGATCATGTTGTGCCGTTCGCCAATGGCTCCGGACCATAAGGTGTGAACATCGGAAGAACAGATGGCAACCGCGATAGGGCGGCAAATCGCATCAAGAGGACCGCAGACAGGCCGTTCTTTTTCGATCCATCCGGATTCACCGATTTTCAACATAGCATATCCTTTCATGGGAGCACCTCCTTGCTGTCGTAAAGTTCTTATAATTATCGATTTTATCAATTGTTGCTTTTATTATTACAGATACATCAGGTTCCGTCAATGACAAAAATCCGCACGCCCCAACAAGGTTTCATCGACGTTCCGCGGTCCTTACTTTTCGCGGGACATCAAAGACCTCCCACGTACGGAAACTGTACGTAAGAGGTCTTTGATCAACATAATCAGCGGTGGCGCCGATAGAAATCATCCATGAAAGCAGCCAAGGTTTCGCATCCTTCCTGCGGCATGGCATTATACATAGAAGCCCGGATTCCTCCGGAAACGCGGTGCCCTTTAAGGCCCACCATCCCATTTTGGGCGGCGCTTTCCACAAAAAGGGCTTCCAGCTCCGACGTGGGCAGATTAAAGGTCGCATTCATGAGTGACCGACTATCCTTCTGGGCCCGACCTACATAAAAGTCAGGATAAGCGTCGATCACATCATAAACGATCTTGCTCTTTCTGGCATTGCGGACCGCCATAGCTTCCAGCCCCCCTTGTGCAAGGAGCCATTTGGCCACAAGACCGACGATATAGATTCCGTAGACAGGCGGCGTATTATAGGTCGAATCATGATCCATGAACGTCTCGTAGTTCAGCATAAGGGGAAGGCGGCTGTCCCTTCCGCGCAGGAAGCTCTTTTTCCCTATAACGACAGTCACGCCGGCAGGTCCAATATTTTTCTGGGCCCCGCCATAAACGAGGGAGAAGCGATCCATAGGGACAGGACGGCTCAGGAAATCGGATGAAAAATCTGCAATAAGGGGCACATGTCCCGTCTCAGGATATTCATGATATTCTGTTCCATAGACCGTGTTGTTGGAATTGATATAAAGGTATGCCGCCTGATGAGGCATCTGGATCTCGCCCTTTTTGGGCACCCGATCATAAGCGGTGCTGCGGCTTGAATAAGCAACGGCCGTTTCTCCAATCTTGTCCGCTTCCAACATGGCTTTATGGGCAAAATTGCCCGTGTCGGCATAGGCACCGACTTTCCCTGGCATCAGGAAGTTCATAGGGATCATGGAAAACTGCAGCGTACCGCCTCCACCCATAAACATGACGCTCCAATTATCATCCAGATGCAAAAGGGTCTTGATATCTTTCTGTGCTTCATGGTTGATGTCTTCAAAAAGATCAGAGCGATGACTAATTTCCATAACAGACATACCACTTCCCTTATAATCAAGCAGTTCTGCTTGGGCCTGTTCCAATACAGGCAGCGGGAGCATGGAGGGTCCTGCACCAAAATTAAAGATTCTTCCCATCTTGTTCATCTCCTATCAAATGAATGGTCATGGCATCCCGCAGTTTTGGCTCGAACCAAGTTGATTTGGGCGGCATGATCAGTCCCGCGTCGGCAACGCGGATGAGTTCTTCCATAGTCGTTGGATACATGGCAATCGCAGCCATAAAGGCGCCGCTGTCTACGGCATCCATAAGACCTTTCAGCCCTCGGATACCGCCCATGAAATCAAGACGGGGATCCTTTCGAGGATCCTTGATGCCCAAGATTGCCGAAAGGAGAAGGTCCTGGAGGATGCTGGTATCTAGGCTCTTAATGGGGTCAGCGGCATCATACGTGCCTTCTTTGGCCGTGAGACGCCGCCATTTGCCGCCAAGATAGAGGCAAAATGTATGGGGAACAGATGGTTCAGCAGGCCGTGTCAGGTCCTCCACGTCAAAAGAAACACTCACTTTCTTCAGGAAATCTTCCGCCGTAAGTCCGCCCAAGTCGCGAATCAAACGATGATAAGGCAGGATATGAAGCATGGATGACGGAAAGATAACTGACAGGACATAATTGTATTCCTCGGTTCCCGTCTGACCTTTTCGAGCGCCCAATTGCTTGGCGACTTGATAGGCTGCTTCACAGCGATGATGGCCATCGGCTATATAAAGCTGCGGGACCTGCCTAAAAAGACGGGTCACTTCCTGGACCTTCAGCGGTTCATTCATGACATACAGGGTATGACGAACTTCATCTTCTCCGGTAAAGTCATAGGTCGGCGTATGGTTTCCCATATAGTCCAACAGGAAAGCAGAAAGCTGTCCTTTGCTCTTGTAAGCAAGAAAAACAGGTCCCGTTTGGGCCTTGGTCGCTAGGATATGCTGAACCCGATCCCGTTCTTTCTTTTCCCGCGTAAGTTCATGTTTGCGGATGACCTTGTCTTCATATTCCTTAAGTGAAGCGACTGCCACAAGGCCGATCTGGATATAAGGACCCATTTGCTGCCGATAAATATAGTAGCAGGGTGTCGAATCTTGGATCATCTCCCCACGACTGATATACGTCTCCAGGTTTTCCCTTGCTTTTTCATAAACCTGGGGATCATCCTCCGCAATAGATTCCGGCAAAGCCGCATCTGAACGGGTCACTTGCAAAAAGCTCAAGGGATTTTGGCGAAGCATGTCCCGGGCTTCTTTTTGATTCATCACATCATAAGGCAATTCAGCAATCTTACAAATGAGTTCCGGAATGGGGCGCAGAGCCCGAAACGGTCTGATTTCTGCCATATTATCTTCACTCCTATTCTTTAGCGGTCAAGAAAGAGGATAGGGTCTAATTAAAGGAATCCTAGGCTCTATCCGAATAATTCAGGTTCTTTTTGCAAAAATATCCGACAAAGATATTATAGCATAAGAGGAACTTTTCCTTCAAAAGACCTTTCAACAATTAACTTATTAAATATAATTCATTTATTTTTTTAATGCAAGTAAAATTTCTTTTTGTATTTCTTAGACCACACAGATTTCCTTCCTCTCAAACAAAATCGTAAAGTGTTTCATTCGCTTTGTTTTTCTGCTCATGTATTCCAAAAAGGCCTACCCATTCTCATAGGCTACACGGTCCTGGGGTTCGCCTGCAGCAGGCTTGATCAAAAAGCAGGACTCATGCCGGCGACCCTCTTTGCCATGAGGATCCCTATCTATGGCGACAGTCCCGAGTTCATTGGTATGGCCATGATGATGGGGCTTCCTTCTTATCCATCATTTTGACGGTCTTTGTCACCAGTCTTCGAAACGCTTTGTTTACATCAGTCCTGGCCCCCTATGTTCGCAAGAAAAGCGGGATCTTTCCCCCCCCTTTTTGCTTATGGACTGACGGATGAATGCTTTGCCTTCAACCTAGTAGCTGTTAAGGGTAATGAAGACGGATCACCGGAGGAGGACCAAACAATCAACCTCATCAGTATGCTGGGCCGGTCCATTTCCAGTTCCTTAGGCTGCTATTTAGGGATCTTTCTCCAACTTGTGCCTGGCCCTTGTTTCCTATATCCTTACGGCCATGTTCCTTGGCATCGGGTCAAACTATGTGGGTTCACGGATCCTTGTCACGGCAGGCATTGCCTCCGGTCTCATATCTGTCTTTTTTCAACGTTCATTCCCTTCAAGCTGCACATCGTTCTGACAAACCTAACAGCCTCCATTTCCTTCACTGTCCTTACTAGGAAAAAGGAGGCACGCCATGAATGATTTTTGGGAATCCTTCCGTCTTGCTAATAGCTACAGCAATACCTATGCAATGGGTGCCATCTTTGCCATGGCCCTTGCCACGTTCCTGCCCCGCTTCTTTCCTATGGTACTTCTCAAAACCCGCACACTTCCCCTTTGATCTACCAAGTGGCTCCATTTTGTCCCGCTTGCCATTTTGGGATTTTGGTTTTCCCCGATCTTTTATTAAAAGATGGAGCGATCTATCTTTCCCTTGACAATATTCCCCTGTTAACGACCCTCTTCATTGCTCCCATCGTCATTCGAGCAAAGTCCTTGGGAGCTGCTACCATCTGCGGTGGTACGGTCTTTTATATCCTGCAGGAATGGCTATAAGATAACTCAAAAGGCTATGAAGATGCAATGACACCTTCATAGCCTTTTGAGTTATGACTTCAGCATACGTCCTTTTTGTTCCAGGTTCCTGACGGTCTTAAGCAGTGTATCCCGGATGCGGGAAAGACCAATTGTTTCAAGGCGCGCTTCCGGCCCGGATAGACTGATGACATATCCCTTCTGTCCCAAATGAAGGGGCACAGCTACAGCCGCCACGCCTTCGTCAACTTCGCCCCGGGAAACAGCATAGCCATCCTGGAGAATAGCAAGGAGCTGATTTTTGAGGATCCGCTGCTTGGTCTTTTCTGTAAAGAGCTCCCCAATGAGCGTATCCCGAAGGCTTTCATCCTGCATAGCAAGAAGCATCTTACCCGACGCACCAATATGAAGGGGCACGATATACCCCTTATGGCCCATGACAGAAAGGCGGTGCCGGGACTGAACCATATCCACGCAGACACCTTGGTGCCCAAGAAGCGTCGAAACGACAACGGTCTCATTAAAGCAATCGGACAAATCGTTCAGGGCTTCTGTAATGAGGTCCTTTACGGTATTGTGAACAGAAACAGCAGAGGCGACCATGAGGATTCCCGTTCCGAGTCTGTATTGACCGCTTTTTTCGGACTGTTCAATCCAGCCGGCATGCTGCAGGGTTCGCAGAATCCGATATACAGTCGTCTTATGCAGGGAAAGGGCCCTGCTGATTTCCGTAAGGGACAGGGATTCCCGACGCTGGGCCGCATAAAGTTCAAGAATCCTGACTGCATGCAGTACCGAATTGACATAAGGGGAAGAAGATTGATCCACCATGAGCAGGCTCCTTTCCAAATAAATCATGATTTTTCCTCATTATAGGAAATCGTCATTTGTCTTGTCAATGATTTTATTTCATTATAGTGTCTATATTGCAAAATCGTGTCCAATTTCATTGACTTCCCCTGCGCCACTTCCTATAATGAGAGCACAGCAAAAGAAAGACCTGCGATGCAGTTAAAAGGAGCATGATGAAATATGGATAACTATAGCCTTCAAAAACCTCTCAATATGGCCCCTACAGGGATTGCGACCTTTGCAAAAAGTGACCTGGCAACAGATATCTATCATCTGAATGCTGATGTTGCCGTCCTTGGCGCCCCCTTCGATCTGGCTATCCAAGGCCGCACGGGCTGCCGTCTTGGCCCTCGCGGAATCCGGTTGGGTTCAACCCGCTTTACCTACAAAAAGGGCGGCACCTATGATTCGGAACGCAAGCAGTACTATATGGATGCCAGACGTTGGCATGTTGTAGACTGTGGGGATGTGGACTATATCCCCGGTGACCTCAAAGGCACCATGGCAAACTTGGAAAGTGCCGTTTCCATTATCCAGAAACAAGGGGCCCTTCCCGTTGTTCTAGGCGGTGACTGCGCCGTTGACTTCCCGGTCCTGCAAGGTCTGGAAGGCATTGGGAACTTTGATATCGTTCATATTGATGCTCATCTAGATTGGACCAAACCTCTTGACGGTCAGAAATTCTTTAACGGCTCCCCCATGAGAAATGCCGCTGGGCTTCCCTATGTGGGACGAATCCTCCATCTGGGTGTCCGCGGCATTGGCAGCAGCGGTCCCGATGATTTTGAAGAAGCCCGCGAACATGGAGATCAAATCTATTCCTGCCGCGATGTCCGCCGCTTGGGCATTGACCGGATTCTCAAGGAATTTGGGCTTGCCAAACAGTTTGTCGTATGTTTTGATATCGATGCGATGGATGCCGTTTATGCGCCGGCTACGGGTTCCCCCATGTTCGGCGGTTTCAATTACGATGAAGCGGTCGATATCCTTGAAGCCATTGGCTCGTCAAGCGACCTCAAAGGAATTGTCATGACAGAAGTAGCCCCGCCTTTTGACGATATCGGAGGCACGACGGGATACCTCGCCGCCCGCCTGATTTCTGACCTCTTGGGCTTTGCCATGAAAAGGAAAGAAGCCCTTCGCTGACGAAAGGAACCTGCCATGGACCAGAAGCATTCCTACCATTCCGGCAAATGGATCACCCTTATTGGGTTTTGCACGGCCATGGAAATCATCCTTGCCCGGTTTCTCTCCCTTCACACATGGAACTTGAAGATTGGACTGAGTTTCCTGCCTGTCGCTGCCGCCGCCCTTATCGGCGGCCCCCTTGCCGGCGGCCTGACAGGCGCCTTGGGTGACCTCATCGGTGCAATTCTTTTCCCCGTAGGGCCCTACTTTCCCGGCTTTACACTCTCCTCCTTTCTCGATGGCTATATTTATGGCCTGATTTTTCGTCGCAGCCTAAGCCGAAAAGCCATCCTGCTTGCCGTCTTCCTTACCCAAATCGGCGTCAGCCTCGTCCTCAACACCTACTGGCTGAGCGTACTCTTCCACACACCCATGATGAACCTGCTGTATCCCCGCCTCTTCCAGTGCGCGGTCGGCGTTGTCACAAAAACGGTTCTCCTTTCCATTGTCCTGCCGCCTCTCAAGAAGCGTCTCTCCCTGCTTTGATTGACAAGCGGGCACCAGAAGAAGTTTTTCTTCTGGTGCCCGCTTTTTCATGACAAAAAAGAA
>NZ_AWUR01000006.1:0-52809 GCF_000468835.1 Acidaminococcus sp. BV3L6
CCCCAAAAATGGGCATGTGAACCGCAAAGGATCCACATGCCCATATATGGTACTTATCAGAAGCTCCAGCGCAGTCCCACATCCCAGCTCCAGTTCTCATCGTAGCTGGAACCATCGCCCCGTTCAAGGTCGAAATAGGCCTGCAGACCGTCATTGATCTTATAGGCGCCGCCCAGTCCATAGGAGAACCAGGTATCGCCATAATCTTCATGGACGCGCAGCCGGTCCGTATCCACGGACATGACCGTCACATGGTTGCCGCCAAAGTCATGGTACCAGTTGGCTTTTGCATAGACCGCAAAACGCGGACTTTCATACCCAGCCCGGGCTCCAATCCGTCCCAGGGCGGTGTTCAGGCTTTCGCCTTCCACGTGCACCCCGTTCGAATCGGTGAAGGCATCGTTCCGGAAGTGTCCCAGGACAACCTGGGCCTGCGGCTCCACAAACCAGCCCTTTTCGTCCTTTTTCTTGTAGCCATATTCGGCTCCGAAGGAAAAGCCCGTACTGTTCGACTGACCGTCAATGAATCGGCCAAGACCGGTATAACCAAATTCATTTTCATACCGTGACCCTTTGAGGCTGAGGTCAAGGTACTGCCCGTTTTTCCAGACTTGCGTATCGTAAAGGCCTAGGGTATAGCCCTTGAGGTCCCCTTTCCCTGACACGTAGGTTGCATCGCCATCAAGGTAGGCAAAGCCCACACCGATGACGTGCTCCTTCGTGTCCGTCTTCTTATGGAGCCAGTCGTAGCCCACTTCGTACTCATTATACTTGGAGTCAACAAGAAAATCGCTCTCGCGGCTGAATTTCTTGCCCTTGCCCCGAGCCCAGATCCCGTTATCCGTATTGTCCGTAAGGGACCCATCCGCTTCGCCCATGCGGCGGAAGAGCGTATCCATGTCGCTTCTCCAAAGAAGGTAGTTGCCTCCCGTAATGCCGCCAAGGTTCCGGACCACCGTCGTGTGGTGCCCTTCGTCATTTGTCGGAGCCTTCGTAAAGCCCTTGAGGTACCAATCGGTGCTGTAGCCGTCTGTCACGTTGTCGCTGGTACTTGCAAGTTCAAGGTTGTAGTAGTAGAGAGCCGCTTCCGTTTCCCCGTCGCTCGCAAAGGATCCCTGTTCCTCGCCAACGCTCGCAAGGACCGTTCCAAGGACGCCGGACCAGGTATTGGACGTGCTGCTAAGATGCAGGGCCGTCGTTCCCGTATGGCTTCCCGTGACGTAGAGATGGTCGTTGCCCGTATTGGTCGACCCATCAGCGTCAAGATAGAGCGTTGCGCCGTCACCAGCAAAGGAACCTGCCGTCAGCGTCTCACCCAGCGTGCCGTCCATGAGGCTAATAGCTCCCCCCTCCGCGTTCAGGGTACTGACGGTAGAAGAATCCGTCAAATTCCACGTAGCACCGCTACTAAGGGTAAGTGTCATCGTATCGGCATCGTCTGTCGTCTTACCTGTAAAGGTATGGCTGACAGTTGCCGCAAGAGTACCGCTATCGGAAGTCGTAAGGTCACCCGTAAGGGAGCCTGTAGTTAAGGTCAAATTGCCGCTATCCGTGGCCGAAGCATCTCCCGTATAAGTTCCGGAGAGCGTCGCCGTAACAACGCCTTTATCCGTGGCCGTAAGGTCACCTGTAAGGGTCTTTGTCACCCCGGCGCTGCCAATCGTAAGTGCAGCCCCATTTCCCGTAGCAACGGCGCCGTTCTGCAAGGTAATCGCCGAGCCATCAAGGGATACTTCTGTATCGGTCCCATCCACTAATGAAACAGAAGCAACCGTACCAGCAAGGGTAAGGGACTCGGTCCTGCTGCTTCCTAGGGCAATGGCACTTCCATAGAGTGCTGAAATTGGATACGGAGACACTTCTAGAATAGGCGTATCTCTCGTCAACAAAATTGTTGTTCCATCTACTACGAGGGAAGATTCTATCCCATATGTGCTCACAATTCCACTGAACGTCACCGTATCTCCCGTGACAGTCGTCAAGTTGCTTTTTTGGTGGTTTCGTGTTGTCTGCATAAGCAGCGCAGTATTTATGACGACTGATTTGGTATTCTCATCGCCAATGGTAACGGTTCCGCCATAATCGTGATAAATCGCAAAATGCTGATCATCATTTAGTCCAATGACAATCTCATTTCCCTTTAGTGTGAGGTCAGCATCCTTCACATCAATATCAGCCCCAACATCACCCCCAATGGTAACAGTTGCTGTAGTATCGTCACCAATCGTGACAATACTTCCATCGTATATATCAATAGATGGACTACTGTACAACATTCCGTCTAAATAGTAGCTTCTATTGCCAATCGTGATGTCATTGCCGAGTATCGTTGTCTTTGTATTGACGGAATCAAAAAGAGTATCCACATAGACAGATTCTGTGCTTTTAGAACCAATCGTCAAGGCCCCACCCCTATAGGTATAGATGCGAGATTGTACAGCGATGGAAGATCCCAAAAGCTTCGTGCTAGCGTCACTGCCTACAGTCTGGATTGGGCCGTTTACGATTAAGGAATCCGTACTGTCCGAACCAATCACTAAGCTGCCGCCTTCATATTCAGTATCAAAGGTTTCTCCTGTTAATTTACCATTATGAATACCGTCTTCTGCCGTGACGGAAATGGTCTTTCCATAAAGCTCCAGCTTGGAGGCACCCCCACTAACAACAATGGACGAATCATCGCTGCTATTTTCCACATCGATTGCAAGGGACGTTGTACTATCGCTGCCGATTCGAACGGAAGCTCCCTCTTCCACATGAATCCCCCGCGTTTCGAGGTCATAATTATAAGTGACGCCATCTTCTCCAACTGTATTATGGGTCAGGGAAATCGTGGAACCATCGACAGTGATGCTGCTGCCGGAATCAACAGCTCCAACAGCTCCAATCGGGCCTTTTATGGTAACCGTACCCGATGCATTTACAGCAAGGCTGCTGCCACCGTCCGCATAGAGCGTGTGATCCTCATCTCCCCCGCTTCCCGAATCAGCAGAAGGATTTGGGCTATAGTTCAAGGTCACATCGCCTGCAGTTAGGGTAACGGAAGACGCCGCACCGTTATCTCCATCCGTTGACAGCACTTCTCCCGTTGTCGTAAGGGAAGTTGTATTTGCAGTCCCTATGGTAATGGTCGCTCCGTTGGTTGCTGTTACCGCTGCATAATCGTCCCCCTTATTGATGGTGATTTCTTTTGCATAAAGATTCACCGTACTCTTGTCCTCGGCAAGGATTTCCCCATTTGCCGTCAACCTGTCATAAGGTAAAGAGCTTGACCCAATCGTCACGACAGATCCTCCGCTGGCGTCGATGGCTCCCTCACCATCGGCGGTTCCTGATGGGGTAAAAGTAATCGTACCGCTCCCTGTCACGGTGACCTTAGCCTTATTTGTTGCATAAAGTTCGTCCAGTGTTTCATTGGACGAAGTCACGTCCGATGTTCCGCCATGATAGGAACTTGCAAAAGCTTCTCCCGACGCTAACGCGAAGAGGACGGCCGCCGATAAAAGTACTTTTTTCTTATGGGATAAATACATCATCATCATTCCTCCTTGAATGTTTCTGCCAAAGTGAGAAAAAATATGTCCTCAAATCAATGCCATCTGTTGTCACACTGTGCCCATATCCCCCAAGGGAAAAGGGGACCGAATGAAAATGAGGTTTTGCACACCACCTTTCCAACTCATATCTGTTTCTACAGGAAAAAGCCTTTTTTACCGAAACCCCAGAAAAAATGCCTGCCCCTCTTCCAGACATCCCAAAGAACGATTCCATAAGAAGACATGGCAAGTTTGGTTCGTTATAAATTATTTGATTTATCTCTCTATTCTTCCCATCCATTCCTATATTTGGTATCATTTTATCAGATAATGATTATTTTTTCCTATCAAAAATAAGATTTCTTTGTAAACAAGATGACTATTTTTAATTTATGTAACAATTGTTACATAAATTGCGATTTTTAGTTCCCAAAAGGATGATTTCCTAGCCACAGCAAATATAGGCGAAGGGGGCAGAAGCTCCAGCGCAGTCCCACATCCCGGCTCCATTTCTCATCGTAGCTGGAACCGTGCCCCTTTCAAGGTCGAAATAGGCCTGTAGGATGCATTTTACCTCATAGGGGCCGCCCACATAATAAAAACAGCCTCTCCCGATTCGAAGGGAAAAGGCTGTCGATTAGGTAACCATTGATTACATGAGGAAATTCTTCAATAAGCGATATAACGTCTCACAAACGGAGGGGTCAAAGGATAAGCCCCGTTCGTTATTATTGGAGATGATGCGGACAAACGCGCAGGGAACACGGAAACGTTTAGCAGTCATCCAAACTGCAGCGGCTTCCATTTCCTCGCAGAGGGCTCCCGTTTTTTCCCGTATGCGCCTGATCTGTTCAGACGCCTCGTTCCATTGATCACTTGAGGCGATGATGCCCGTGCGGTAGGAAGCGCCGCTTTTTTTGAGAAAAGCCTCCAGTATATATCGGAGCCTTTCATCCGTCTCAAGAAGCGGCGGCACATCGGGGAAGTCCATGGCAGCCACGGACTCGTGTTCAAGGCTGCCAAGCTCCATGAAACGCAGGCCATCACGCCCCAGATAGCGGGCGTTGGCATTATAAAGGGCACTTGCCAGCACCACGTCACCTACAGCAAGGTCGCCGTAACCGCCGGCCGTACCTTGGTTCACGATAAGGGAGGGCTGATAAAGAGCGCAGGCAAGAGCCGTTGCTGCACCAGCCGCGGCCGTGCCGATGCCGGTCTGCGAAATGATCAGGGGACGCGTGCCAAAGGTTCCTCGCCAAAAGAAAAAATCCCCATACACTTCAAGTTCAGCCCCTTTGAGGCGCTTGATGAAAGGAGCCACTTCCATTTCCATGGCGCCTTGGAGGACGATAGGTCCCTTCCCTTCTCCCAAAGATGTAAGCCTGGCATCAGACATGGGTTACTCCAAGGTCATGGCAAAGACCGTATTGACCGTAACGCTCACTTCATAAGGTTGGGGCGCAATGTTCGTTTCCGGTGCGGTGCTGTCGCTTGCAGTTTTTGCCATCATGAGAAGACGGGGAGAAGCGCCGAGGGTAAAGTTCGATTCACTGACACTGGCCTGACGCAGGACGCCAAGTCCCCGTCCACCCGCATTGGCGATGGTCTGGGCACTCTGGCGGGCATTTGTGACCGCTTCCGTCATGAGCTGACGGCGATAGACGGACTCATTCTGGAGACCATAGGAAAGGGATTCCACCCGGTTCACACCAGTTGAAAGCACACCGTCAACAACGGTTCCCAAGTCATTAAGATTCTTGACCTTGGCAGACCAAGAGGAATAGAGGCGATAGCCCGTCAGTTTCTGGCGTCCATTTTTTTCATAGGTATAAGTCGGTGCAACGGTGTAGCGCGTCGTTGCCCTATCAGCACTGGAAATCCCCAGGGCCGTAAGTTTGGCTAGAACCTTTGTTGACATTTGAGCGCCGCTGGCGCGGACGGCTTCAACCGTATCTCCCGTAGTTTCATAGGAAAACGTGACCGTTGCCATATCGGGTGCCACCATTTTGCGGGCCGTTCCCGTCACGGCAACCGTATCAAGAGGCTGCTCGGCATGAACCGTGGGAAGGCCAGTACTGAAAACACAGAGAAGAAGTGCGGCAGATGCTAAGAATTTTTTCACTTTGATTCACCTCATTACATTTGATGGCCTTATTATACCATGAGGGAGTGAAAAGAGGGTGAACTCTTTAACCAACGTGGTTGAAACAAAAGGGCAAAATTCCTGAGCATGGATTTTTCCTTTTGAATCTCTTGGGATCTGCCAGCTTTTTCCAAAAAGCAAAAGCCCCACAAACGATTCCATATCGTTCATAGGGGCGTTTTGACGGATTCAATTCGATTGCCTTGGATCAGGATCTGGAACGGTTTCGTTCATATCGATCCCACGCAGGGCAATCATGACAGCGCTCGCCATGGCATTTTTCCATACGGGCTCGCTGACGTTCAACAACTTCCTGGGCAATGGATTCGAGGGTGATGTGCTTCAATTCTTCCCGACAGGCGCGGTTCATCTCTTCATAAAGCCGGTCAAAGACAAGGGACATCCCGCTTGATATGAAGCAGTCCATATCTTCCGTCCCGCTCCGCCATTTGGTATCGACAAAGGAAATGCCGAGACCATCCGCAATGGTAAGAAGCGTCGCCTTTTCAGTGCCCGATACAGCAGCATAACCGCCGACATGACCTTCCTTGGTTTCAACAAGGCCCAATTTCTTTAATTTTCCCATGATCTTACGGACCCTGACGGGATTCGTACAGATATTGCGTGCCAGTTCATCACTGGAGACCAAAGTGCCCAAATGGGTCAGATAAACCAAGGCATGAACAGCCACAATGAAATCACTTTTCACTCACATGACTCCTTTTATACAAAAAGGAAATGGACACTCCATCCCCTCAGGCAGCCGCTTGGGCCGCTTTTTTAACCAGAACGGAAATACCTTAGAGAACTCCTTTTTCCTTCAGCCAGTCAGCGACAGCTTCTTTCGTCGGCGGGTTGACGAGGAGTTCACTATAGGTCCCCTTGCTGACGAGCATCAGGCTCGGAATGACTTCAATGTGGAACTGACGGGCCAGGGCTTCGTCATCATCGATGTTGACACCTGCAAAATCGACTTTATCATCGATTTCCATGGCAAGCTCACCCAGAGCGGGTTTCAATTTTGCACAGTATTTGCACCAAGGAGCAGAAAATCCTACGACTACAGGTTTCTTGCTCTTTACCACTTCGTTTTCAAAAGTTTCACCAGTAATCATTTTAAATGCCATATCAAACACTCCTTTATGACAAGAGATCCATAAGGACCGATGGAGAATGATTTCTTTGATTACTGTAATTTTATCTACTACAGTTTGGTTTGTCAAGATTGCATTTTTGGGGCATCAGAAAAGAGACTGAAGCCACTTGCCGCAATCAGAGTGAACGCGGCCGCTTCGATGCAGCAGGAAGTCCAGCTTGACGTTTCCAGTTTTGCCGCTTACCTACATCAAGCAAGCAGAAAGAAAGGAAGAAGCGAAAATAGACAAACGTCCGTTATTCCCTAAAGCGAAACCTTCCATTGGATAATAAGGTCAAGAGCCCATTGCCTTAGCAAGTACTTGTCTAAAGCAATGGGCTCACGTCCTGCATCAAATCCGGTTTCTTGTGCTGGCTCGGCTCACGGTCCTCATCACCGATCAAAAAGTGCATCCACAAAGACTTTCGGATCAAAGGGCCGGAAGTCCATCATACCTTCTCCGATACCAATCCATTTGACGTCAAGGCCCAGTTCTTCCTTGATGGCAACAACGACACCGCCTTTGGCCGTACCGTCGAGTTTTGTCAGGACAACCCCCGTAACATGAGCGGTCTCCAAGAAAATCTTGGCCTGGGTGATAGCGTTCTGCCCAGTCGTTGCATCTAGGACAAGAAGCGTTTCATGGGGTCCATCGGGCACTTCCTTGCGGATGACACGGTACATCTTGTCAAGTTCTTTCATGAGGTTCGTCTTGTTATGGAGACGGCCTGCCGTATCGACAAAAAGGACATCTATATGGCGAGCCATGGCTGCTTTTACCCCATCATAGACGACGGCAGCCGGGTCTGCCCCGATGTCCCCATGGCTGATGACAGGGACCTGCGCCTTTTCGCCCCAAATCTTAAGCTGCTCCACTGCACCGGCACGGAACGTGTCAGCAGCCGCACACATGACTTTATAGCCCATGAGGCGATAATAGTTGGCAAGCTTTCCAATGGTCGTTGTCTTTCCCACGCCATTTACTCCTACAACAAGGACGATGGTGGGATGGCCCTTGAAATTCATGCGCGGACCTTTGACGGTGAGCATGTCAGCGATGTACTGTTTGATAAAAGGCAGGGCTTCAGCGGGCGACTTGATTTCCCGCGTTGCTGCCGCTTTTCTCAGGGCCTGCATGATCTTTTCCGTCGTCTTGATGCCTACGTCGCCTGCAACGAGGATCATTTCGAGCTCATCCATGAAGTCCTCGTCCAGATCAACACTGATCCCGACCAGGTCTTCCATGCGCTCTGTAAAATTCTTGCGGGTCTTTTCAAGGCCCTGACGTAACTCTTCAACAAAACTCATGAAGCGGCCACCTCCGATAGTTTAACGGATAGGACACGGGAGACGCCGGATTCACTCATGGTGACGCCGTGCAGCGTGTCCGCAGCTTCCATCGTGCCTTTACGATGGGTGATGATGATAAATTGGGTCCGTTTTCCATAGTCCCGAAGGAACTCAGCAAAACGATCGATATTGGTTTCGTCAAGAGGCGCGTCGATTTCATCAAGGATGACAAAAGGCGCCGGATGATAGGAAAGAAGAGCAAAAAGCAAGGCAATGACGGTAAGGGCCCGCTCCCCGCCAGAAAAAAGGGATAGGTTCCGCATCTTTTTCCCTGGCGGCTGGGCTTCAATGTCGATGCCCGTTTCGAGAAGGTTCTCTTCATTTTGGATGACAAGACGTGCCTTCCCACCGCCAAAGAGCTTCTCATAGCACTTGCCAAAATACTCGTTGATTATGTCAAAGGCTTCTCGGAATCGTTTGGTCATATCTGAATTGATTCCACTGATGACAAGTTCAAGCTGCTTTTTCGCAGTCACCATATCATCGTACTGTTTGGTGAGGAATTCATACCGTTCCTTTGCCGCTTGGTAATCCTCTTCAGCCGCAAGGTTCACAGGCCCCAGGTCCTCAATCTTTTGAGCAAGGAGAATTTCTTCTTTCTTGAGGGCTCCTTCCCCGATATCAGTCAGGGCTTTTTCCCGGGCTTCCTCCACGGACAGCTTGAAATTATCAGCTAAGATTCCTGCCGTGCTTTCCATTTCAGAGGTTTTTCTTACGCTGTCCATCTCGACTTGATGCCGCTTTTCCTTGAGGCCTTCCAGGCGTTCCTGAAGCTTGCGGGCATTTTCAAGAAGGATGTCACGGCCCTCTTCATAGCCCTTTCGCATCTTTATAAAGGCCTGGGTCTTTTCATCCGTCCCTTCAAGGCTCTTGTCAAAGGCCTTGATTTTTTCCTCAAGGGCCGCAATGGTCCCTTCTGATTTTTTCAGCATGGCTTCGGTCTTTTCGATTTCAGCCACTTCGTTCAGGCGATCCTTTTCGGCTTTGGCACTGCGCTCGTCGATTTCTGCCATGCGGCTTTCAAGGGATGTGATCTGCGTTTTGAGGGTGTTATAGGAAACGATGACATCCTGATATTTTTGGTTCAACGTCTCAAGGCGAAGCTTGTCCTTTTGGAGGGTTTCTTCCTGGCTGCGGGCTTCTTCCCGCTTCTGTGAATCTGCCTCCTCAAGGGTCTTTACCTGGGGTTCAAGGCTCTTGATTTTTTCAGTTATGGCAAGATAGGCCTTCGCTGCTTCCGTTTTTTCATCGGAAAGAAGGAAGAGACTTTCATTCTTTTCACCCAATTCCTTTTGGGCCTGTTCCACTTGGGCGGACAGGGTTGCCATGGAAACAGCCAGTTTCTGGTAGGTATCGGCACACTGATTGCGGTCAATGACTGCATCCTGTTCCTGATGAAGGACTTCCTGGAGGGCTTGGTTAAGTCCTGCCAACTCTTTTTCCAATTGGGCCCGTTCCTTTTGGTGCGTTTCAAGTTCCTGATGGCGGGAAAGGAAACTCCTGCGATTTTCTTTTTCACCGCCTGCAAGGGACCCACCGGAATAGATGACGTCCCCTTCAAGGGTTACGACGCGAACGCGCATATCGGCCCGTTTAGCCGCATCTAGGGCCTGATCCAGGGTTTCAGCCACAAGGACCTGTCCCAGAAGAAAATCCACGGCCGGCATAAGGTCCGCATCGACCGAAACGAGACTTGAGGCAAGGCCGATGATACCAGGTGCCTTGAGGGCTTCTTTTTCCTTAGGGGAAAGGCTGCGGGGCCGGATGGTATCAAGGGGCAGAAAAGTCGCCCGCCCTCCTTTTTGGCTCTTAAGGTGACGGATGGCCTCCTTGGCCGTTTGGGCATCACGGGTAATGATGTTCTGCAGAGCCCCGCCAAGCGCCGTTTCAATGGCCGTTACATAGCGACCTTCGACATGGAGCAGCTCGCCCACAACGCCGCAGATTCCGCTGCGCCAGCCTGCTTTTGATTGAAGGATGGTCTTGACCCCGCGGCTGAAGCCATCATGGTCCCGTTCCATATTTTGGATGACCTGGATGCGGGCTTTCTTTTCACTCAGCTGCCTTTCCTTAGCGGCCACGGCCTTTTTGGCTTCTTCCAAACGAGCCGCAAGCTCATCAAGACGGGCTTTGGCAGCCGTGCCCTTTTCCTTGACACGCTCCTGCTGGTTTTTTGCGTCTGTAAGGGCTGTACTGCCGTTTGCCAGACGTTCTGCCGCACTTTTTACCTCATCTTCAGCAAGGTCCATTTTTTCCTTCATCTGGGCCAGGCGGCGATGGAGCTGTTCTTCTTCCTGATGGGCGGCGTTAAGGTCATTGCGCAGCGTTACAAGTTCCCGCATACGTTCAAAATTTTCGTTTTGGGCATCTTCCCTACGCTTTTCACTTGCTGCCACAAGGCGCGTCAGTTCATCCTTTTCCTTTTCCGTACGGGAAAGGGACGCCTTCACTGCCTGATACTTTGCCTCTTCCTCATCATAGGTGCCCGTGAGGAGGGCCAGGTTTTCCTGATTTGCTTCGATGTCCTTTTCAAGACGCGCCACGACGCCCTGCATCTGCTCGATTTGGATCTTTCCTTGACGCATCCGCTCACGATAAACGCTCGCTTCACTGACGCACTGGCTGCGCGCTTCCTGTTTTTTGCGCACACCTACCTGATAGGCGCCAAAAGAAGCCTCATGAGCCTGGAGCTCCTTATTTTTGGCATCGATTTCAGATTGGAGCTTAGCCGCCTCTTCGTCAAGGCGTCTTTCCTCTTTCCCCCACCCTTCAAGACGCGCTTCAATATCGCCCTTTTCCTTTTCCAGGTGGTCCAGCCTGCGCACAAGCTGCGTTACACGCACCAATTCATAGCGAGCATCCAGTTCCTTATAGGTACGAACCTTTTCCGCTGCCTTTTCAAGGGGCTTCAGCTGGCTGGAGATTTCCGTCTGGATATCGTGGATCCGCAGGAGGTTTCCTGCCGTATCATCGAGCTTTCGCAGGGCCTCTTTTTTACGGAGACGATATTTGGCAATGCCTGCCGTTTCCTCAAAAATGGTACGCCGGTCTTCGGGACGGCTGTTTAGGATCTCATCAATCTTGTTCTGGCCGATGATGGAAAGCGACCCGCGCCCCAACCCCGTATCGGCAAGGAGATTTACAATATCCTTTAACCGACAGTTCTTGCCGTTGATGGCATATTCACTTTCACCGCTGCGGTATACGCGGCGGCGGATACTGACTTCATCAAAGTCCACCGGAAGATCATGATCACGATTGTCAAAAACAAGGGTCACATCGGCCATGCCCAAGGGCCGGCGGGCACTGCTGCCGGCAAAGATGACATCTTCCATCTTGGTCCCGCGCAGGTACTTGATGCTCTGTTCACCCATGACCCAGCGGATGGCATCGGAAATATTGCTCTTGCCGCTGCCATTTGGCCCAACAATGGCCGTGATCCCATTTTCGAAATTGACATTGACCTTATCGGCAAAGGACTTGAAGCCATGGGCTTCAAATGACTTTAATCGCACGTAGGTCCATCCTTCTTAATTTGATTTGACATCTGCCAAAGCGACTTCATCTGTCCCGTCGATTTCCTTGATTGTGACGTTCACCGTTTCATGGGTGCTCGTCGGGACATTCTTTCCAACATAGTCCGCCCTGATTGGCAGTTCCTTATGTCCCCGATCGACCATAACCGCCAGTTGGATGGCTTTAGGGCGCCCCATATCGATGAGTGCATCAAGAGCGCAGCGAATGGTCCGGCCAGTAAAAAGAACATCGTCAATGAGAACGATGGTCCGACCGTTAAGGTCAAAATGGATATCTGTTTCTCCCATGACAGGATTATACCCCAAGGTAGACAGGTCATCCCGGTACATCGTAATATCCAGGGAGCCAACAGGAACTTTGACGCCCTCGATTTCCTCAATGGTCTTTGCAACGCGTCTGGCAAGCGGTACACCGCGGGTCGTAATGCCTACAAGGGCTACGTGCTCCACACCTTTGTTGCGTTCCACAATTTCGTGGGAAATCCGCACAAGGGCGCGGCGCATTGCATCTTCATCCATTATCGTTTTCTTTTTCACTGAAATGCTCATGATGGATTCTCCTTAATGAAATTGGCCATGGCGCAGACGCGTCAGGATCGTTTCCATATCGCTGGGAAGGGGTGCCGTAAAGGACATGATCTTTCCCGTCCGGGGATGACGGAACGTCAATGTCTCAGAATGAAGGGCCTGTCCGTCAATGGAAAAACAGGTCTTTTGCGGTTGATATTTGGGATCTCCCACCAGGGGATGTCCCAGATAAGTCATATGGACGCGGATTTGATGCGTCCTTCCAGTCTGGAGGCGGCAGCGCACGACCGTAAAGCGGCCGTAACGTTCAAGGACCTCATAATCGGTCACGGCAAGGCGGCCGCCGGAAGGCACAACAGCCATACGCATGCGGTCCTTGGGGTCTCGGTCGATGAGGGTCTCAATATGGCCCCGGTCGTCCTTGATATTGCCCCGCACAACAGCAATGTATGTACGTTTGGCTTCCTTGTCCTTGATCTGTTGGGAAAGCGACAGATGAGCCCTATCGTTTTTTGCACAGACCATGACGCCGCTAGTATCCTTATCGAGGCGATGCACAATGCCGGGCCGGACAACGCCGTTGATTCCTGATAAATCCTTGCAGTGATATAAAAGGGCGTTTACAAGGGTCCCTGTATAGTTTCCCGCCGCGGGATGGACAACCATGCCCCGCGGCTTATTGACGACAATCACATCCTCATCTTCGTAGAGGATAGCTAAAGGAATGGGCTCAGGTTCTGCCTCAAGGCTCACAGCAGGCGGAATGACAACCGTAAAGACATCCCCCAACTTGACCTTATAGCTTGCCTTGACCGGCTTTCCTTCTTTGGTGACAAGTCCTTTTTCCATATCGTGCTGCAGGCTTGAACGCGAAAGATCCAGGACGTCAGCAAGATAGCAGTCCGCGCGAAGCCCTTGATCCTTTTCTGCAGCGGGCTCAGTTACTTTTGTGGTTCCGTCTTCCGGCATTCGTCCATGACAATATTCCATACAATCAGCCCCACTCCTACACAAATAAAGATATCGGCCACATTGAAGATGGGCCAAAAATAAAAGTCAAAAAAATCAATGACAAAGCCCGTTTCGATGCGGTCAATGAGGTTTCCCACGGCCCCGCCCAGGAAAAAGGCTGCACCCAATTGGACGACAATCGCTTCTTCTTTGATCCTGCGCCAGAAATAAATCAGGACGGCAATGACGGCAACCGTCATCAAGATGAAAAACAGCCGCTGGTGCTCCAGCATTCCAAAAGCAGCACCGGGGTTAAGAATATAAGTCAGGCTCATGACCCCTGGCACGATGGGAATGCTCTCTCCCTCTGCCAGATGGGATTGAACCAGGATTTTCGTCACGCGGTCCAGGATAATGACGGCTAAACTGATGAGAACAAGAGGCATAACGCTTCGGACTCCTTCGAACGTGAATGAATTGATATAAAAAAGAAAGAGCCCTACAATGCCGTTTCCGTCCCTTGTTTTGAACCTGCATGAGCAGGTGGGTGCCCTCCCTGTCACTGCTGATGTCCCCTCAGGGGGGCATACCATGAGCGGCCGGAGTTTTCGGGCTCCCTTATAAAGAGTGTTGGCTCAAAACCTATAGGACTTTTTCGTACATCGGAGGGTTGCTCTTTACCTGTATTATAGCAAGAAATGGGGATGGGTGCAAGGTTTGAGGGAGAATCAGCCAGTTCAAAAAGCGGACTGATTGGTAAAATGAACGCTTCCCCGCTGCGCAAAAACAGAAGGAACGAGAAAATGCATGACGGCTTCCCGCATGGGGCTTATTTTGCTGCCCTCTTGGCTTTTCGCCTTACGTGCCCGCTTGCTGGCTCGCACCTTCGCAGCTCAACTTTCCGACTTTTTACCCTTACCTTTGAGACTTCCCCGTCATACAAAAACGAGCCAAGGATTTCTCCTCAGCTCGCAGTCAATGGGGTTATTCTTCTTTTTCCTTCTTTACGACCGTGCTCCTGATATGCAGTTCGCGCATCTGTTTTTCGTCGACGATGTTCGGAGCTTGGCTCATGACGTCCACAGCACTCTGCGTCTTCGGGAAAGCAATGACATCACGGATGGACGGACGTTTCGCCATGAGCATGATGAGACGGTCAAGGCCAAAGGCAAGGCCGCCATGAGGAGGCGCGCCAAATTCGAAGGCATTCAGGAGGAAGCCAAATTTTTCCTGAGCCTGTTCATCTGTAAGCCCAATGGCTTCAAAGACCTTGTTCTGAACAGTGCGGTCATGGATACGAATGGAACCGCCGCCAATTTCTACGCCGTTAAGGACCATGTCATAGGCTTTGGCATAGACATGACCTGGATCGGTGAGAAGCTTATCCACATCTTCATCGCAGGGAGACGTAAACGGATGGTGCATGGCGACATAACGGTGTTCTTCTTCGCTGTATTCGAACATAGGGAATTTCACAACCCACGTAAAGGCAAGCTTATCGGGATCGATGAGGTTCAGGCGTTTGCCCATTTCAAGACGAAGGGCACCCAACGCGGCTGCCACGACAAGGGGATTCTTATCAGCCACAAAGAGCAGGACGTCGCCTTTTTCAGCTTTGCCCGTTTCCAGGATGCGCTTCATTTCTTCTTCGCTGAAGAATTTGGCAATCGGGCTCTTGATGGAACCGTCTTCGTTGACAATGATCCAAGCAAGGCCCTTGGCACCATAGATACCGACAAAGTCTACAAGGCCGTCGAGTTCACGGCGCGGGATGGCGCTGTAGCCCTTGACGTTGATGGCTTTGACAAGACCGCCTTTTTCGATGATGTCCTTAAAGACCTTGAACTGGGTCCCTTCAAGGGCTTGGTTCATGTTGACAAGCTTCATGCCAAAGCGCAGGTCCGGCTTATCCGAACCGTACTGATCCATGGCATCATCCCAGGTCATGCGGCCGAAAGGAACCTGCAGTTCCTTTCCAAGAGCATTTTTAAAGACATAGGCAATGAGGTTTTCTGTCAGCGTCATAATGTCGTCTTCGTCGATGAAGGACATTTCCATATCAAGCTGGGTAAATTCAGGCTGACGGTCGGCGCGCAGGTCTTCATCACGGAAGCAGCGGGCAATCTGGAAGTATTTTTCCATGCCGGCTACCATGAGAATCTGCTTAAACAGCTGCGGAGACTGCGGCAGGGCATAGAACTTGCCAGGGTTGACACGGCTCGGGACAAGATAGTCACGGGCGCCTTCCGGAGTGCTCTTGCAGAGCATCGGCGTTTCGATTTCAAGGAAGCCCTGGTTATCCATGAAGTCACGGACGAGCTTCGTCACTTTATGACGGAGGATGAGGTTGCGCTGCATTTCTGGTCTGCGCAGGTCAAGATAACGATAGCGCAGTCTTACATTTTCATCGACGTCCACACCGTCCTGGATATAGAAAGGAGGCGTCTTGGCCGGGTTCAGGATATTGAGGCCTTCGACTACGACTTCCACTTCACCGGTCGGAAGGTTCGGGTTTACCGTTTCTTCCGTACGGTTGCGGACCATACCTTTGACTTGCAGGACAAATTCACTGCGGACCGTTTCCGCCTTATGGAAATCCTTGTCATCATGGGCCGGGTCAATAACGACCTGGACCAGACCGGACCGGTCACGTAGATCAATGAAGATAATTCCACCATGGTCACGCCGTTTGCTGACCCAACCGCACAAGGTAACTTCCTTGCCGGCGTCTTGTTTTCTAAGCTCACCACAGTGGTGACTGCGTTCAAAACTCATGTTGTTTTACACCTCTGCCTTTTTCATATAGGATACAATCTCGGATCGTTTGATTTCTTCCTGGCTGCTGTCAGCCATGTTACGGACCGTCACGGCACCGCGGCTGCGTTCTTCTTCCCCGAAGATGAGGGCAAAGCGGGCACCCGTGCGGTCAGCCTGTTTCATCTGGGCTTTCATGCTGCGTCCAATCTGGTTCATGTCGCAGGAATAACCGGCTTCACGCAGGGTCATGACGGCTTTGAACGCGTCTGCCGTGCCGCCTTCATCAGGCACAACAGCAAAGACATCGATGGCTTCTTTTTCGGACTTGAGGAGTCCCTGCTTTTCGAGGGCCAGGATGATGCGTTCAAGGCCCATAGCAAAGCCAACGCCCGGTGTGGAAGGTCCGCCCAGTTCCTCAACAAGGCCATCGTAACGGCCGCCGCCGCCAATGGCGCTCTGCGCCCCAAGCGGGGAATACTGGACTTCGTAAGCCGTCTTCGTATAGTAGTCAAGGCCACGGACGAGAGTGCTGTCGACTTCGTAGTCCACGCCTGCTTCATCAAGAAGTTTCTTGACCATTTCAAAATGATCATGACACTCTTCGCACAGGGAATCCGTGATCTTTGGAGCCCCAGCCATGAAGGGTTTATCATGGTCGACCTTGCAGTCAAGGATACGCAGGGGGCTGCGGTCAAAGCGGCTCTGGCAGTCCTCGCACAGTTCGCTCAGATGCGGACGGAAATAATCCTGCAGGAGGGTGCGGTGCTGCGGGCGGCATTTTGGGCAGCCGACGGAATTGATCTTGAGTTTAAGGTCCTTGAGGCCAAGCCGTTTGAGGACCGTAATGGCAAGCAGGATGGTCTCCGCATCCACCACCGGGGACGGGGAGCCCATCGCCTCGACGCCAAACTGATGGAACTGTCTCATGCGGCCAGCCTGGGGACGGTCGTACCGGAACATGGGTCCGATATAGAAGACCTTCAGCGGCATGGGTTCAGCATAGAGTTTATTTTCGACGAAGGAACGTACGACAGCAGCCGTATTTTCGGGACGAAGCGTAATGCTTCTGCCACTGCGGTCGTTGAACGTATACATTTCCTTATCAACAACGTCCGTACCGTCACCGATGCCTCTTTGGAAGAGTTCCGTATGCTCGAAGATTGGCGTGCGGATTTCCTGATAGTTGAATTCGCGGCAAACGTCGCGCAAGACGGATTCGACATACCGCCAGCCATTGACCGCGCCGGGCAGGATGTCCTTGGTACCACGGGGTGCCGTTGTTAACATAATAATCCCCTCCGTTTCCTTCAATAAAAAACTTCATGTAAACCATTTTAGTTTACCACAAGATACTGGATGATTTCAATATAAAGCGGCCTAAATTGCCTTTTCCTCCTCTTTGGGAAGAGGCTCACCCCAGTGCCAGAAATAGCCATAAAGGATCTTGATGATGGCCAGTACTGGCACAGCAAAGATCAAGCCAATGACACCGGCCAGTTTCCCTCCGATGATGACGGATAGGATAATGAGGACCGGATGCAGGGTAATGGCTTTTCCCACAAGGGTGGGCATGATGACCTGAGAGTCGACCTGGTAGTAGACAAGGTAAAAAATGAGGACCTGGAGCGCCAAGGCGGGCCGCTGCAAGAGAGCGACAAAAACAGCGACAAGGGTCCCCACAACAGAACCAACGAGGGGAATAAGCTCTGTCAGCATGGCAAGAAGACCAAGGACCAAGGTATACTGCACGCCAAGGACATAATTGCCAACGGTCAGGCAGCCTGCGGCCACAAGACAAAGCTTCAGCATATTGTCCACATAGGTGCAGAGCATGCTGCCAATGTCTTCGAGAACCTTTTCGGCAAGTGCCTGCCGGTCATAGGGAAAGACTTTGACAGCCATGGCCTTTAGGGTCCGCCAATCCTTCAGGAAATAAAAAGTCAAGAAAGGAACAAGGACCATACTCGCCATGGAACGGGCCACGCGAAAAGTCGACGAAATGAGGTCCTGGAAAAGGGCCATGACGTTACGGCCCGCCGTCGTCAGGGCTTCATTGATGAGGGCCTGCACATTGGCAGGAAGCGCGGCACGGGCCTCCGGGCCAAAAAACCAGTTCATGGTCGCTGACACCTGGGCAGCAAAACCCGGCAGGGCCTTGGTGAGGGTATTGACCTGTGTCACCAAAGGGACCATGAGGATCTGGAGGGCAGCGCTCATAAACAGAAGAAAGATGACAAATGACAGGAGGACGGCCACCGCACTCGGCATGCGGCGGTCCCGTCCCCACGTAATCTTTTCAAGCGCCCGGACAATGGGATAAAGCAAATAAGAAAAAGCAATGGAAATCAGGACGGGAAGCAGAAAATCGGCGACAAGGCAAAAAGCCGCAAAAGCAAGAAGTGCAAAAGCCGACTTTACAAGCATTCCCCGAGGTTTTTGTGTCATCATAGGGCCGCCTCTTACTGCAGAAACGGATTTCTCCGTCTTTCCCAGCCCACGGTCGTATCCGGTCCATGACCGGGAAACAGCCGATAGTCATCGGGAAGGGTCAAGAGTTTTGTCTTGATGGAAGTGAGGATATCATCATAGGAACCGCCGGGAAGATCCGTACGGCCGATGGATTCAAGAAAAATCGTATCCCCGACAAACACAACGCCGTCGCCAATGATGCACACACCGCCGCGCGTATGGCCCGGGGTTGCGGCAATGGTAAAGGTCAGACCGGCTTCTGTAACAGTCATGCCGTCTTCAAAATAGACGTCCGGCGGATCAAAAGTCTTATCCCGGTCTGTCGAATACGACAGGCTGCTGTTCCAAACGCGAAGCATAGGCGCGTCTTCTCGGCTCATATAGACCTTGGCCCCGGTCAGCTTCTTGACTTCGTCCAAAGCTGAAATATGGTCACCATGACCGTGGGTGATAAAGATGGCCGTAATTTTTTTGATTCCGGCTTTTTTAACAGCCTCCATAATCTTGAGTGCTTCATCACCGGGATCGATGATGATGCCCTCCCCTGTCTCCTCATTTTTGATGAGGTAACAGTTTTCCTGAATGGGGCCTACAACGATGCGATAGAGTTTCATAGATGGGTTTTCTCCTAAAATGTTTTGCGGCTGTCGATGAGGATCGTCACCGGGCCGTCATTGATCAGGGACACTTCCATATGAGCCTGGAACTGTCCCGTTTCGGTCTTGATGCCCTTTTCCCGAAAAAGGACCACTGCCCTTTCATAAAGCCGTTTCGCCTCATCAGGCGGGGCCGACTGGGTAAAGGAAGGCCGTTTGCCATGGCGCGCGTCCCCCAAGAGGGTGAACTGGCTGACGACAAGGAGCTCGCCTTGGGTATCCACAAGGGACCGGTTCATGCGGCCTTCTTCATCGTCAAAGACACGGAGACCGGCAACCTTCTCCACAATGTAGTGAAGGTCTTTATCCGTGTCCCCTCTTTCAACGCCCAAAAGGACAAGAAACCCCTTTTGGATCTGGCCGATGGATTCGTGATTGACACTGACACTGGCGCTTGATACGCGCTGGACGACTGCTCTCATAATGCTCCTTTACAGACCACTGGTCTTGCGTTCGACTTTATAGACGCCTTTGATGCGGCGCATACGGCCAATGATGTAGTTTAGCTGTTCAAGGCTTGTAATGTCAAGTCCCAGGTCCACATAAGCCGTTTTATCTGGATTCGTATGGGCATTGAGGGAATTGATATTGACCTTTGTCTCACTGGCTACGGTCATGATGTTGGCCATGACACCCGTCTGATCGATACAGCTCATGCGCAGGACAACCTTGTAGGCTTCATCCGTGTCGATGTTCCACGACACTTCAATCATACGGTCCGATTCCTCTTTATTGGCAAGGACATTGGGACAGTCGACGCGATGGACAGACACGCCATGGCCGCGGGTAACATAGCCTACGATAGGGTCGCCTGGAATGGGGTTGCAGCAGCGGGCAAGCTTCACCATGATATCATCTTCACCCTTGACGAGGATGCCATGACTTCCTTTATGGGGTTTGGATACCCGCGGTTTAAGTTCCTTAAGAAGCTGGGACAGATTCTTGGTCTGATTCTTTTTCTGGGCATTTTTGTAAAGCTCAATGAGCTTTACCATGACCGTGCTCACAAGGACGCCGCCATAGCCGATGGCAGCCAGCAGATTTTCCTCACTGCCGTCAAAGTGGGAACGTGTGGCCACTTCCTTGAGGTTTTCGCTCGTCAGGAGCTTTGCCGTATCATAGCCCAGGCGCCGGCATTCATGTTCAAGCATATCCCGTCCATTGACAATATTTTCTTCCCGCCGTTCCTTCTTGAAAAACTGACGGATCTTATTTTTGGTCTGACTTGACCCAACGATGTTGATCCAGTCGCGGCTCGGTCCAGGACTCGTCTTGGACGTGATGATTTCCACGATATCGCCGTTTTTGAGCTTATAGTCGAGAGGAACGATCTTACCATTGATCTTGGCACCGACGCAGCGATTGCCCACGCCCGTATGGATGCGATAGGCAAAATCAATGGGAACGCTGCCAAAAGGCAGGTCAATGACGTCACCTTGGGGCGTAAAGACAAAGACTTCATCAGAAAAAACGTCCATCTTGACCGTATCAACAAATTCGTGGGGATCGCGCATGTCACGGTGCCAATCAAGGAGCTGCCGCAGCCAGGCCATCTTTTCATCGGCCGACTTGTCCGATGAGCTCGGCATATTGGACCCGCCGGACTCCTTATAACGCCAATGGGCGGCAACACCATATTCGGAAATGCGGTGCATTTCAAAGGTGCGGATCTGGATTTCAAGCGGCTGCCCGCTCGAGGAAACGACGGTCGTATGAAGGGACTGATAGCCATTTGATTTGGGGACCGCAATATAATCCTTGAAACGACCCGGAATCGGGCGCCACTTTCCGTGGACAATCCCCAGGACGCCGTAGCAGTCCTTTACGCTGTCAACCAGGACACGGACTGCCAAAAGGTCATAGATTTCATTGATGCTTTTGTTGTCTTTCTGCATCTTCTTGTAGATGCTGTAAAAGCTCTTGGGACGGCCCTGGATTTCACATTTGATCCCACTATCACTGCACAGATGGCTCAATTCGTCCATGGCTTCCTGGACCATGGCTTCCCGTTCGTGCCGTTTGACCTTGACCTGCTCCACAAGCTCATAGTAATGCTGCGGCTCCATGTAGCGGAAAGACAGATCTTCCAGTTCCCATTTGATGGCATAGATTCCTAGGCGATGCGCCAAGGGCGCATAGATTTCAAGGGTCTCGCTGGAAATCCGTTTTTGTTTATTGGGCGGCATGTATTTCATGGTCCGCATATTATGCAGACGGTCCGCAAGCTTGATCAGGACCACGCGGATATCCTTTGCCATGGCAAGGAACATCTTCCGATAGTTCTCGACTTGCTGCTCCTCGCGGGAAATATATTCAATCTTGCCGAGTTTGGTGACGCCATCGACGAGTCCTGCCACTTCAAGGCCAAAAATATCGGTCAGCTGGTCGAGGGTCACATCCGTATCTTCCACCACATCATGGAGGAAGGCGGCAGCAAGGGTCGTATCATCCATATGAAGCTGGGCCAGGATGCTTGCTACCCCCAGCGGATGGATGATGTAGGGTTCACCGCTGGCCCGTTTCTGGCTGGCATGCTGCTCCGCCGCAAAATTATAGGCCTCCCGGACGAACTCCACTTGGCGAGGGGTCAGATATTTCCCGATTCTCACATAAAATTCCTCTGCACTGATTGGTGTTGCATCTAACTGTTCCATCTTCTCACCCCCTCTAATTATTCCATAAGGCTGCAATTGCCGCGGCCTTCATCTGCCAAGCGGCGGTCAGGCGTTTTTCCTTACGGTCCCGCTCAGCACAAAATTCCTGATAAGCAGGGTTTTCCGCCATGTCAATAGGCTGTACCTGCCGCGGCACAATGGTGCCATCCTTTTCCAGGAAAAAGTGCAGATCAAAAAAGAGCTTCAAGACACGTTCCGTAATGCGGTACCCTTCCCGTGTCGATCCCAAAAGGTCCTGTTTCGTGGCATAAGGACGCGAGTTAAGGACGCTCCGAATATGGGCATAGCAGTGGCGTAAGCCCATCACATCCGGATAGGAAGCATGAAGTGCCTGTCGGGCAGCCACCATCTCGTCGCGATGATACAGGAGATGGAGCACGCCCGCTCCTTTCAGGGGAAAATGAGCCTCATCCATAAGGGCAAAGGCACCGGCATCATAGAAAATAACCGTTTTGACCCCACTGGGAAGAGGCGCCCCGTAAGGAAGGACATCGACCCCGGGAGGAAAGGACAGTTCTGTTTCACTTTCCTGCTTATATAGTACTGTTTTTTCTTCTTTTTGTAAAATAGTATTTAAAATAGCTTCCTTGCTCAGGTTGCTGTGACGCCAATCAACGATGGTCTGTGCCGTATCGACAGCCTTGACCTCGAGGTCCACCGTGGTTACGCCGCGGAAGGTGTTGAGGCGGGGCACAAAGGCCACGGCTGCCTCTTCTCCCTCGTAGAAGTAATGGCTCCGCGGGCCTTCCTGCCACAAAAGTCCCTTATAGCCATAGCCGCCGCTTGAAAGGTCCAGCCGCAAATGACTGCCGTCCTTTCCCATAGTGCGCACGCCCGTGATGACGGCCCTTTCAAATCCCAAGATCGGAGCCGGATTGTTCTGGCCAAAGGGTTGGAGCCGTTCAAGTTCGTGGACAATTTTTTCCGTCACATCCTCCCCTTCGGGAATGAAATAATCCGGTTCCACTTCCGGTTCATAAATTTCGCCATGGAGGGCCGTTTTCACGGCCTCTGTAAAAAGATGCCGCAATTCGTCCACCTGATCTGCTTCCATGGTCAGGCCCGCTGCCTGGGCATGGCCGCCAAACTGGATCAGGGCGGGGCGGCAGGCTTCCAGGGCATGATAAAGATGGACCGGAGGAATACTGCGGCATGACCCTTTGGCAATGCCGTCCTTGATGGACATCAGGATTGTCGGTTCATGGTATTTTTCGGTCAGTCGGGACGCCACAATACCAATGACACCAGGATGCCAGCCTTCTTTGGCAAGGACAATGCCCCAGGTCGGGACCTTGCCCGACGCGGTCAGCATGGCTTCTGCCTCTTCAAAGATGCGCTGACTGATTTCCTGGCGCTTGGCGTTGAGGTCATTGAGTTCACGGGAAAGGGTCTTGGCTTCCTCGCTGTCACTTGTTATCAGCAGCTTTACGGCAAGCATGGCGTCGTCCAGGCGTCCAGCGGCATTGATGCGAGGTCCAATGCCAAACCCAATGGTGTCACTCGTAATGGGGGAACCTTCCCGCGTCGCCGACTGGATCAAGGCGCGCAGTCCCACAAGAGACGTATTGGCGATTTTCTTGAGTCCCCTGCGAACAATCTCCCGGTTTTCCCCTACAAGGGGCACCACATCCGCTACCGTTGCCACGGCAGCAAGTTCGATCAGATCTGTCCAAAGCGCACTTTCGGGATGAAAATGCTGCCACAGGGCCTGACAGAGCTTAAAAGCCACCCCACAGCCGCAGATGCCCTTTTCTGGGTATGAATCACCAGGCTGATTGGGATTTACGACCGTATAGGCCGGCGGAAGCTCCTGCGGGGCCAGATGGTGGTCCGTTATGATGACGTCAAGACCGGTGGGGGCCTTCTTGATCACATCCGCTCCGCTGATTCCCGTGTCGACAGTAATAACAAAGGTCGATCCACCAGCGTAGATCTTTTCAAGGGCCTCTAGGTTGAGTCCGTACCCTTCTGTATCGCGTCGAGGAATATAAACGGCAGCCTTGGCGCCCAAATTTTTTGTTAAAAAGAGAAAGAGCAAGGAGCTGGCAGAAGTCCCGTCTACGTCATAGTCCCCGTAGATCGTTATCTTCTCCTCCTTGCTGAGGGCTTCACAGATCCTCGTGACGGCCCGCTCCATATGGAGCAGTCCATAGGGGTCATGAAAAGGTTCGGGGCTGCCGTCAAGAAAGGTCCGGATGGCTTCAGGGTCCGTCAGGTTCCTTCGCTTGAGGATCCCCATAAGAACAGGAGAAAGGCCCAAGGCCTTTCCCGTTTCCAAAAGGTCAGGGTCAAGGGGCCCTGCCTTGTGACTGATTTTACTGCAGATCATGAACGAAATTCCTACTTTCCTGGGTCAAATGGTTTGATGATGGGATCATCATCCGTTTGGGGCGCGTCAGAGGCCTTAGGTCTTGCTTTAAAATGGGGAACCGTCCCCATCTTGCGCCGATTCTCGGCATTTTCCTCTTCAAGGGCCTTGATCTGCCCTTTGAGGCGGCGTTCCTTCATGAAGTGACCGGCCTTTACTTTAAGGGCAATGAGACCTGACAGGACAAGGCCAATGAGAAGGGAGCCAATGATAATCAAGGCAAGACTCATGGAAAAATGCCAGAAGAGGAAGGAAACTTCCACGCTCACGGCATTTTGAACAGCAAAGATGGCTACACACAGGGAAAGGATTCCCATGATAATCATATAAAACATGGTACTGCCTCCTCTCAACTCATCATAGTGAATAAAATATTATATCATGGATTGGTCCGCAATTTTGCAGGAAAATCTCAAAAAATGGCATCTATTTGCGATAACCCGTCTCCCTGTCGACAATATTTTCGAGGGGTTCCCCCTTGATGAAATGCGCAAGGTTGCGGCAGCTTATGGCAATGATTGCGTCCCACGTCGATTGGGCATGGTACCCGCCGCTTACGTGCGGCGTCACAAGAAGGTTCGGTGCTTCCCACAAGGGATCTGATTCAGGAAGCGGTTCAGGCGTTGCCACATCAATAGCAGCGCCGGCAAGATGTCCGCTTTGGAGGGCTTTCTTAAGCGCGTCCTGGTCGACGGCATTGCCGCGGCCGATATTGACAAAAAGAGCCCCTTCCTTCATTTCAAGGAAACGGGTTTCCGTATACAATCCCTGCGTAGCCGGCGTGTCAGGAAGACAGGAGACGACCACATCAGCCCGGGAAAGGATATCCCCCAGCAAAGCAAAAGTTCCCATTTCATCCGCTTCTGGGACAAGGTCGGACGAGCGCCGTCTGACACCAATGACGTGAGCTCCCATGGCTTTTGCAATGCGGCCGAAATGGCGGCCAATATCGCCAAAACCAATGACAGCGACCGTAGATCCGCAGAGCGTATTCACCGGACCGGCGTCTTCCCAGCGATGCGCCTTACCCTGATCATAATAAGTCGGAAGGCGCTTCATGAGAAAAAGGACCGTCGCCAGGATATGTTCACTGATGGCAATCCCATAGGCCCCTGTAGCATTGGTAAGAGCCACACCGTCTGGCAGGATACCAGGCTCGCAGTAGGTATTGGCTCCGGCTGAATTCAGCTGCAGGAACCGCAGCTTGGTCAAGGTCTTGACCTTCTGGGGCGCAATATTTCCAATGATGACATCTGCCTCCTTGAGCGCAGTCTCGTCCTTTCCAAACGTAAATTCAGCGCTTGGAGCGGCCTTTTTAAGGGCCATTTTATGTGCATCTGTTACAGGCATAACAACAGAAACCTTCACAATATGAACCTCCTCTGACGTCTTTTCAGACTCTTTGTTACACCTTTATTGTAGCGAAAAAAAGAGGTTTGAGCAATGGGAATTGGCTGATTGTCAGCCATTCATCCGGACTCGTCAACTCGTCAGGATGATGAAACAAGGCCTAAAGCATGCTGCTGGATTTTCTTAGTTGAAAAGGCCCTGCGTTAAAGAAGCCTTTGGATCATCCTGAAGCAGTATGGTTATCCTGTCAAAGGCCTTCGCGCTGTCAGGGAAAAAGGCCAAACCGCCATTTCCAAACACAAAAAGGAACTTCAGCCCTTTTCCGGATCAAGGGACTGAAGCTCCTTTTTCTCTCTGAAACTATCGCTTAGGATTTCTTACCGCTGCCCCCGCATTGGGGCTTCTTTATTCCGCATATTCGTCAAAAGGGCGTAAAGGATATCGGCTTCTTCCCGTACCAGGGTGATTCCCTTCCCCATCTTCTGATGATCCTCGCTCCACAGGCGGATATCAAGCTTGCTGCGGCCGCCATTATAGGAAACAAGATTGAGTTCTTTTGTCCACCCTCGGGGCGTCGTCGAAAGAACACCGATATGACGCTTGATATCAAAGGAAAAATCGCTGTCGGAACCGTTTGCTTTCTGTTGCATGATGCATACTCCTTTTTGTCGATTTCTAGTGCTGGATCCAGATCTTGCTGCAGCGTTGTAGGCCTACTCTTATTATACCGTAAATTAAAAAAAAACATGTTTCCCGATTATCGCGTAAAAACCGCCTTTCAGCACGGGAAAGGGGTCATTGGTAAAAAAGTCCCTTTTAAGAATAATAAGCGTTTGAAAAAAACACCATCTACAGGCTTTTCCGCAACACGGCGGACCCAAAGGGAGCATCCAAACAGTCCTTCAAAAAGGGAGCGCCGAGGCATAAGAAGTCCCCATGAGAAAGGAATCCTTGTGCAAATCAAAAAAGCCTCCATGGCTTCCTTACAAGCAAGGAAGCCATGGAGGCACGCGGCTGCAAGAAATCGGAAGGGTTCCTGCATTACGTTACAGTTAGTGATCCTTCTGCCAAATCAGGTAGGCTCCCGCACATCCGCACAGGAAGTTTGGCACGGCCGCCGCGATAAAAGGCGGAATCACGCCGCCCTGACCAAGACCGGTCATAAAAGTCATGATGGAGTAGTAAATAAAGATGATGACCACAGAAAAGCCAAGGCCCATACTGGTTCCTGCCCGCTGACTCTGAACACCCAGCGGCACGCCGATAAGAGCAAAGAAGAAACTGGCAAGGGGCACGGTAAAGCGGCTGTAGATTTCCATGACGTATTTGCTCGTTGGCTGGTACTGCCGCTCCAAGATACCAATGTACATCTTCAATTCACCGATGGTCATTTCATCAGGGTCTTTCTGATCAAGGGTGATGGTCTTTGGCGTTTCCGTAATGGGAAGGACCTGCTTATCAAAGGTCATGGTCCGCGTGAGCCCTTCCTCGTTTGTGATTTCCGTGATGGTTCCCTTTTCCATGATCCACGTCCCATTCTGCCATTTGGCTTCAGGCGTGCGCTGGATGCGGACGACGCGGCCCTTATCCCAATCCTCGATGGTGATGTCCTTCATGACGCCAGCTTTTTCATCAAAGGTCCGAGCATAAGTAAGACGCGTCAGCTGGCCCTTGGAAATATTTTTCAACAGGATATGGTCCTGGGTACGGGGTTTCGTGTTGTTCTTGATTTCCTGCTGGATGATGCGTTCATACTCGGCTTTCGCCGGCGGCACAACTTTTTCAGCCCAGACCACGGAAAAAAGGCTGACGACGAATCCAGCGGCAAGGATTGGCATGGCAATACGGCGGAAGCTCATTCCCCCACTGCGCATAGCCGTAATTTCGCTGTTTCCAGACAGCTGTCCCATGGTTAAAAGCGAGGCGAGCAGCATACTCATGGGGAAAGTGTAGTTGATGACTTCCGGCATGAGGCACAGGAACAGACGAAAAAGCGATGAATAGGACGCCCCATACTGCGTAATGTACTGGGTTACGCGGAAAAGAAAGGAGCTTGCCACAAAGATGGTTGAAAAGGCAGCCACCCCAAAAACAAAGGGCTGCAGCATCTGTTTTAAAATATATTTATCAAGTATCCTCATGGTACGCCTCACATCTTAAAGTCTTTTCCAAGGTAGTACTTCCGGGCAATCGGGTCGGCAGCGACCTTCTCACTGGGGCCTTCGACCATGATCTTGCCTTCGTTCAGGATGTAGGCCTTGTCAACGATGCTGAGCGTTTCCCGCACGTTATGATCCGTAATGAGGACGCCAATGCCGCGTTTGGCCAGATGTTTGACAAGGACCTGGATATCGGCCACGGCAATGGGGTCAATGCCTGCAAAAGGTTCATCAAGAAGGATGAAGGCCGGTTCCGTTGCAAGGGCACGGGCAATCTCCACACGACGGCGCTCACCGCCGGAAAGGGCCGTTCCCAGACTCTTACGGATATGCCCAATATGGAACTCTTCAATAAGGGCCTCCATTTTTTCTTGGCGTTTCTTTCCATCCGGCTCCACGTCCTCAAGGATGGCAAGGAGATTTTCTTCCACCGTCAATTTTCGAAAGATGGACGCTTCCTGCGGCAAATATCCAATCCCCGCGAGCGCCCGTTTATACATGGGCAGGTGCGTCACCTCAAGCTCATCCAAATGGACCGTGCCCCGATCTGGATGTTCCAGACCGACGATCATATAAAAGGTTGTTGTCTTGCCGGCGCCATTTTTACCGAGCAGGCCAACAATGCTCCCCTGGGCCACTTCGAGGCTGACATGGTCAACAACGATGCGTCCCCCATATTCCTTTACCAGATCATTTGCACGAATTTTCACAGGTTCTTTCTCCTTTAAGCAAGCTCCGTATCAACAGAACCGATGGTTACAGGCTCACCGGGCCAGTTGTAAAATTTATAGACCGAATCGGGCACACCTTCGCGCCCTGCAATCTGGAAGGTCGGGACTTCCTCACGGGGAGCCTCTTCCTTCTTGCGCGGAATGATGACCATGCGCACATCACCATCGCCTTGGGCAATCTTGCCGCCGGCACCGCGGATCGTAAGCGTATCGCCGCTGACCGTATTGCCTTCCTGTGTCGCTGTTGCGTGGCCGTTCAGATGGATGGTCCCATCGGATTCGTTGAGGTCATATTCAGCCGAATCAGCGCGGGCCGTAAGATCCCGAGGCGGGCTGATCAGGCGTACATTCCCGTCAGCAAAAGCCTTGTTTGTTTCCATGTTATACGTAAGCGATGCCGCGTCAAGGCTTGACCCATCATCCATGGTGAGCTGGGCCCAGCTGCCGACAGTTTCAGCGTATTTGGCCGCCGAGTCGTAGTTGACCTGCTCCGCGCGCAGGGTCTTGTCCGCCTTTTTAAGGACGGCATTGCCAATGGCGGAAAGATAATCGCCCTTATTCTTGATGATGAGGGACGCACTCGTCAGATGAGCGTCTTCTTGATCGGCAACGACGGACCCTTCAAGGCTGCCTTCCCCGGTCTTGGTGTTGTATTCTGCTTTTCTAGCCGTGGCGCGTCCTTTATCGTGGCGGATTTCCACGTTACCTTCGGCCACAGCCTGGCCGCTCTTAAAATCATACTCCACCTTGTCACCGCTGACGCTTGAAGCGGCAAAAGCCACAGCGCCCATGGACAGAAGGCCTGTCATGAGACAAGTGAGGAAAAGTGCTTTCATTTTCATTTAAAAATCTCCCTTCTGTACATGTGCATCCTGTTCCAGCGTGGCGTGCTCCATAGGCACATTGAAGGTTGCCTTGCCTCCCGTGGCAACAACGTCATCCTTGGTCAGCCGCGCATGGCCTTCGGCAATGACGATCTGCTTTTCGTTGTTCCAGGTAATCTTATCGGCCGTCACGGTCCCATTGGTACTGGTCGTGCCTTTGGGGTTCTTTGTAAGGATGACGCTCTTTGTTTTTACATCCACGTCCCCTTCATCAGCTGTGACGGTCATGGTTGAACCATCTTCATCATAGAAGGTCCCTTTGATGCCCTTCATATGATCAATCTGCGCCTTCCTATCGTAGACCATGGATTCCACCGTCAGGGACCACACCTTACGGCCATCCTTGTTTTCTTCGATAGTGGATCCAATGACCTGATGAGGATCTGTTTCCTTGGCCTTCTTGACCGTTCCTGCCGTGGGTTTGCTTGACAGAAGCCAAGCAATGACGCCGCCCATGAGCAGCACGGCCCCAATGACCATCATGATTGTCCGTTTATCAGAGCGCATGAATCGCTTTCCTTTCTTATCCTTCATAAGGTGTATTCCACCGGTGCTGGAACCAGATCCAGTTGTCCGGATATTCGCGGATAATGGCTTCCACTTCTTGGGTCATCTTGAGCGTCACGTTGTAATCATCCTTTTTGCGGTCTCCCGTATCTTCGTAATAAATGGGATCCTTCACAAACACGCGGTGGCCGCAGCCATTTTTCTTGCGGATGATGAAGATGGGAATGATAGGAGCCTTGAACTTGCGGGCAAAATACGCCGGACCTTCCGGTGTCGAAGCCATCTTCCCAAAAAACGGCACAAAGATGCCGTTATAGCCCCCGTCCTGGTCGGCAATCAGGCCCAGCATCCGGCCTTTTTTCATCGCCCGGGCACAGCCGAGGATCTCATTGGTCCCACGGGCAAAAATTTCCTGCCCGACACCGCGGCGCAGCTCATTCATGAAATCACTGTAGACCGGATTGGGCTGAGGTTTTTCCACAGCACTGAGGGGAAATCCATTAAGAGCCAAGGCCGCTCCGAGCCATTCCCAGTTATCCATGTGGCAGGCGAGCATGACAACCCCTTTTTTCTTACTGAGGGCTTCCCAAAGGACATCGGGCCGATCAAAAGTCACAAGGCCGCGGATGTTGTCCTTATTGAGGGCAGGCATGTAGAGCATTTCCATAAAGGTCATGCCTAGATTGAGGAAAAGGCGGTAAATGGTTTCCTTGGCCTCTTTTTCCTCCATGCCCATTCGCTCCATGATGGTCTTTTCCGCACGGACGCGTTGCTTTTTGGCAATATGATAGTATAGTTTACCACAATTTCGTCCCAGGCGGACCACAAATTTATAAGGAAGCCAGGAAACGAAGGTGCTCATCCCTTTGAGAATCGCATAAAGCATTACTGTCTGTCACCATACCCTTTTACCAGATACCCTTCCACGATGCCATCCCAAAGCCCCTTGGCCTTGAGGATCTTCTCGCAGACTTCACGGACAGCGCCTTCTCCCCCTTTTTTTTCGCAGACATAATCGGCACGGGCTGCTACCTCAGGCGCCGCGTCCTTGGGGGCAAAGGAATAGGCCGCGCGGCTAAAGGCCGGCAGGTCATTGAGGTCATCCCCCATGAAAGCCACGGCTTCCATCGGGATCCCCAGACGCTGGGCCGCTTCAACGAGGGTCTTTCCTTTATAGATTACATTTTCATAGACATTGCTGACGCCAAGTTCCATGGCGCGATGCAGTACAATCTCGCTGTGACGCCCCGTTATCAGGGCCACTTGGATACCATTTCTCATGGCAAGGCTGATGCCCAGGCCATCGCGTACATTGAAATGTTTGCTGAGTTCATCTTCCTGACCAATGATGATGGATCCATCGGTCATGACACCGTCCACATCGAGGGCAAGGAGACGGATCTTGGCAAACTCTTCGTCTTTCATCATTTATACCACTCCCTGATGCACAAGATCGGTCATATGGAGCAGGCCGACGACTTTCTTTTCTTCATCTACAACGGGCAGGACCGTAATCGGATGGGGTTTATTCGATTCCATGAGATGAAGGGCTTCTGCAGCCAGTTTTCTTGCTGTAATGGTTTTTGGCGACTTTGTCATGAGTTCAGAAACCGGTTTATTGAGGGAATCAAGGCTCTTTGCAAAGCCGCGGCGGATATCGCCGTCCGTGAGAAGTCCCTTCAGCCGGCCCTGTCCATCGACAACGGATACAGCACCAAGACCTTTATCGGTAATGACAAAAAGCGCATCCTTTACCGTCATGTCAGACGGCACCAGCGGATTTTCATCCCCTTTGTGCATGATATCCCCAACCGTAAGGAGCAGCTTCCTGCCCAGGCTTCCGCCGGGATGGTAAATGGCAAACTGATTTTCCGTAAAATGGCGGGCCGACAGCAGCTCCATGGCAAGGGCATCGCCAAAAGCGAGGGTTGCCGTCGTACTGCTCGTAGGCGCTAGGCCCAAAGGACAGGCTTCCTTCTTGACCCCGACATCAAGGACAATATCCGCGTTCTTGGCAAGGGTCGACTCCGGTTTGCCCACCATGGCAATGATGCGGGCCCCAATGCGGCGGATACTGGGCAGGATATGAAGCACCTCGCCCGTTTCCCCACTATTTGAAATGGCAAGGACCACGTCACCTTGTGTCACCATGCCAAGATCGCCGTGAATGGCTTCGGCAGGATGCAGGAAAAAGGACGGTGTCCCCGTGCTGGCAAGGGTTGCTGCAATCTTGCGGCCAATGATGCCGCTTTTTCCCATCCCCGTTACGATGATGCGGCCGGGGCAGTGAAGGATCATTTCCAGAGCCGCTCCAAAATGTTCATCGACACGGGGAATCAGTTCCAATATGGAATCCGCCTCGATCTGGAGAGCTTCTTTTGCGCGTTCAAACATGGTATCACTCCCTACGCCCAATGGCATCAATGGCTTTAGCGTCCAAAAGGACCTGTTCCATCTTGTCAAGGGCAATCATGTTGGGCCCGTCGGAAAGGGCTTCTGCCGGATTGTCATGGACTTCCATAAAAAGCCCATCGACACCGACTGCTGCAGCCGCGCGGGCCATATGGGGCGCATACTGGCTCTGGCCGCCGGAACTTGTGCCCTTGCCGCCAGGAATCTGTACGCTGTGCGTCACATCCATGATGACCGGATAGCCGAAGTCACGCATGATGGGAAGGCTCCGCATGTCCGTTACCAGCGTGTTGTAGCCAAAACTGGCCCCGCGCTCAGTCAACATGATCTTTTCGGTTCCAGACCCGACGAGCTTATTGATGACATTTTTCATGTCCCACGGAGCCAGGAACTGGCCCTTCTTGACGTTCACCACACGGCCTGTATGGGCAGCTGCCACGAGCAGGTCCGTCTGGCGGCAGAGAAAAGCCGGGATCTGGATGATATCGAGGACTTCCGCTGCTTTTTCCACTTGATAGGTTTCATGGACATCAGATACAACAGGGACGCCCAGGTCCTTTTTGATCTGCTTCAAGATTTCAAGCCCTTCTTCCAGACCCGGGCCGCGGAAAGCCGTAAGGCTCGAACGATTTGCTTTATCGAAGGAAGCTTTGAAAACATAGGGCAGGCCCACCTTTTCACAGATGGCCTTGGCCCGTTTTCCGATCATGAGACTCCGTTCATAGCCTTCCAGGACGCAGGGACCAGCCATGACAAGGAGCGGATGGCCGGCACCGACTTTGTAATTACCAATCGCTACGGTCTTCATGTTACTTTCCTTCCTCGGCAGCTCGTGCCGCTTCTTCCTGACGTTTCTTTTCTTCTTCCAGTTCAAAAACCTTGTTGGCCCGATCCAGATCTTCCTGCGTATCAATGCCAATGCCTTTGAAATCCGTCGTGAGAACCTTGATCTTGGCTCCCGTTTCCAGGGCACGCAGCTGTTCCAGACCTTCAATCTGTTCAAGAGGCGTAGGAAGCAGTGCCGCAAACTTCAATAGAAAGTCACGACGGTATGCATAGATACCGATATGCTTATACACTTTGAACTCCGGTGTCTTGTGACGGGGATACGGAATCAAGCTGCGAGAGAAATAGATGGCATAACCACTTTGGTCCGTAACCACTTTGACCGCGTTGGGATCGTCATATTCTGACGCATCCATAAGGGTCTTCGCCGTCGCCATCTGGAGCTGGTCGTTATTTTCGAAAGCTTCACAGAGGGAATCAATCAGTTCTGGCGGAATCATCGGTTCATCCCCTTGGACATTGATGATGACATCGACCTTATCATAGCTCAAGGCGACCTCAGCAAGACGGTCCGTACCGGACGGGTGCGTGGCCGCCGTCATCATGGCCTTGCCGCCAAAGCCTTCCACGGTTTCCTTGATGCGTTCATCATCGGTAGCAACAATGATCTCATCAGGAATCTTGGCTTGGGCTGCCCGTTCGTAGACACGCTGAATCATGGGCTTACCGGCCAGATTTGCAAGAGGTTTCCCCGGCAGACGGGTAGAAGCATAACGCGCCGGAATCACACATAAAACTTTCATTGTCTTTTGTTCTCCTTTTCGATGGCAGTGGTAATCGTTTTCACAAACGCCTCTTCCCCACTGGTGATCTGGATTTCCATGTCTAGGACATAGAGGGGGACCTCACGATGGAGGTAGATGAATTCTGTCGGGATCTTAACGGCGTCCTTGCCTGTTGTGACAAGGGCCGTGACCCGTTTGCTGATGGCCCGTTCCATGATGTACTGCATTTCCACCATGCCATAATCGTGATGGTCCGGGTAACGGATGGCTTCTGCAATCTGAAGCCCCTCACCAGCCATGGTCTGTTCAAAGCTTGACGGGTTGCCAATGGCCGAAAAGACCATGACTTCCTGTCCCTTGAGTGCCTCAAGGGGAAGTGCCTTGGAGCCATCATTTTTATACCAATCGGCAATCTCAATGAACGCACAGGGGTTGTGGATACTCTCCACAATGGGCGCATTGGGTTTGTAGCGATGCAATTGGTCGCAGAGCGTGGCCCGGGAAATGGGTGAACTCTGGTCGCATTTGGTGAGCAGGAAGAGGTCGGCGCGGCTGAGGTTCTTCAGCGGTTCGCGCAGGGTGCCTCGGGGAAGGATGCTGCCATTGCCAAACATATTGAGCGTATCCACAAGGACCACATCCAGGTCCCGGTGGAGCTGCCAATGCTGGTAGCCATCATCGAGGATAATGACTTCAGCCTTGAATTTGTCGACAGCATACTGACCTGTAATGGCGCGTTCCTTCCCAATGACAACGGGGATCCCAGGCAGCTGTTTTGCCATGAGGAACGCTTCGTCACCGGCTTCATAGGCAGTCATGTAGATCTTTTTGCCGTCGGAAACAACACCGATCTTTTCCTGCCAGTGGGACCGATAGCCGCGGTTCAAAATAACGACACGGTACCCCATGTCGCGGATCATAAGAGCCACTTTCTGGGCGGTTGGGGTCTTTCCGGTACCGCCAACCGTAATATTGCCAATGCTGATGACGCAGCAGTCCAGCTTTGTTGTCGGCAGGAGATGGTGATTGTAGCAGCTCAGTTTGAGGCGAACCCCCACTTCATAAAGTACGGATAGGACGCGGAGCAAGGAAAGGACCAACCAGTCCAGCACATTGTTGTCCTCACCATGGGAAAGCTGGATCAAATATTGTGTCACTGCATCCCCAGGGCGCATGCGGGGCGATACTTCATCGTTGATGTTGCGCGTGCTGATCTTATAGTGGGTGTTGACCATGCTCTCTGTGGCTGTAAGCCGCAGGAGTTCCTTAAGATAGCCAATGGTGCGGACCGCGGCTCCGCGGTTTTCGCGGATAACCTGGATGGACGCGTCGCCCATCTTTTTACGGAGTGCGTCATCACGCAGGATTGTAAGGAACATAGCCGTCAGTTCCTTTGTATCCCGAATTTGGACACAGGCTCCCACCTTGCTCAAAAGAGAGAAGGAATCCTTGAAGTTTGACATGCTCGGACCCACAATGATGGGTTTGGCATGAGCCGCCGGTTCAAGGACATTGTGCCCGCCATGGTTGATAAGGCTGCCGCCGACAAAAACGACATCACCCACGGCATAGATGCGGCCCAATTCCCCGATCGTATCAATGAGGATGACAGGGTAACGCGGCCGCTGCCCTTTTTCGTCGCGAAGGACGGAGCGCAGGCCTACCGTGAGACCGAAACGTTCGGCAAGACGCGTGATTTCATGGGTCCGTCCCGGCTTTCTCGGGGCAATGAGGAGCCGTGCCCTAGGAAATTCCTTTTGGACTTCTGTAAAGGCTTCAAAAAGCTTTTCTTCTTCCGTCGGATGGGTGCTCCCCGCGACGATGACTGGATAATCATCGTAAAGACCGAGTTCTTCCTTGTAGGTCTTGAGGTCTTCGGGCGTCACTTCTGCATAGGTCTGATCAAATTTCGTATTGCCCGTTATATAGATGCGGCGCTTTTCCGCGCCCAGATGCTCAATGTATTCGGCATCAATGGAACTTTGCATGCAAAAACGGGTCACGCTTCCCATCATATCATCAAGGATGCCGTAAAGGTACCGGTAACTTTTGACGGATTTATCGGAAATACGGCCGTTTACCATCATGACGGGAATGCGGCGGCGCTTGATGGCACGCAGGAAATTCGGCCACAGCTCCGTTTCCACAGGCATGAAGATACGCGGCATGATGCGCTTGACAAAGGATTCGGATACAAACGGCATATCAAGCGGGAAATAGATGATGGCGTCCGCTTCGGGAATGATTTGGTGGGCCATGTTATAGCCCCCCGTCGTCACGGCAGAAACCAGGATCTTGGCATCAGGCATAGCCTTGCGGATTTCCTTCACAAGGGGGCTTGTGGCCACAATTTCACCTACGCTGGCCCCGTGGATCCAGATACAATTCTGGTGTGCAACGGCTGCGATTTCATCGTCACGAATAAAGCCCATGCTCTGGCGGAAGCGGCGGGGAAATCCTTTTTCCCGGAAATAGCGCCAGATGAAATAAGGCAGTACAAAAAAGATCAGCAGCATCACTGCCAGGAAGTTATACAGATAATACATGAGTCACCCTCGTTTCACTTTATCGGGAAGCCTATCTCCCGTACCTTTTAGGCGTCTTCACTTGCGTCATCCCCAAAAGTGCCGGATGCCGTCTGGTTCTCCTTGAACTGGATATCGTGCAGATGGGCATAAAGACCATGTTTTGCCATGAGCTGCTGATGGGTACCTTCTTCTACGATGGAGCCCTTATCAAGGACAATGATTTTGGCAGCGTTTTGGATCGTCGACAGCCGGTGAGCAATAACAAAGCTCGTGCGCCCCACCATCAGGCGGTCCAAGGCCTCCTGGACGATGCGTTCACTTTCCGTGTCAAGGGCACTTGTTGCTTCGTCAAGGATCAGGATACGGGGGTTCTTGAGGATGGCCCGGGCAATGGAAATGCGCTGGCGCTGGCCGCCGGAAATATTGACGCCCCGGTCACCAAGCTGTGTATCATAGCCCTTAGGCAGCTGCTGGATAAACTCATCGGCATTTGCGGCTTTAGCCGCTGCAATGACCTCATCCCGCGTTGCATCCAGCCGTCCATAAAGGATGTTGTTATAGACCGTGTCGTTAAAGAGGTTGGTTTCCTGAGGCACAATGCCGACCTGTTCGCGCAAGCTGGCAAGCGTCACATCCCGAACATCGTGGCCGTCAACAAAGATGGCCCCTTCCGTCACGTCATAAAAACGGGGCAAAAGGCTTGCCACCGTTGACTTACCGGCACCGGAAGGCCCCACAAGGGCAATGGCTTGACCGGGCTTTGCAGAAAAACTCACATCGTGAAGAATGGTCTCCCCTTTATTGTAGGCAAAGGATACATGACGGAATTCCACATTTCCCTCAACACTGGGCAGCGTGATGGCATCAGGCTTCTGCGGAATCGTATCCGTCAGGTCCATGATGTAAAAGACACGTTCAGCCGCGGCAAGCGCCTTTTGGATGCTTCCCAATACGCGGGCAATCCGCTTGATCGGATTGGAAATATTGATGGCATAGACGAGGAAAGCCACAAGGGACCCCGCCGTAATGTCACCGCCGATGACGGAACGGCCGCCAAACCAAATGATGGCCGTGACCCCAAGGGCCGCAATGAACTCAATGACAGGAGACAGGGTTCCCATGAGCTTGGCACTTTTCATATTGGCGTAGAAATTGGCCTTGTTCTGCTGATCGAAGCGGGCAATTTCATAGGGTTCGCGGACAAAACTCTTCACAACACGCGTAGCAGCCAAGGTTTCCTGCAGGATCGACGTAATATCCGCCGTTGCCTGCTGGATACGGTGGCCGCTCTTGCGAATCTTCTTGCCAAAGAAATCCATGAAGAAAAGAACCACTGGGAAAGTACAGAACGTAAAAAGGGTCAGCTTCCAGTCAAGGTAGACCATGGCGCCGACGCTCCCGATAAGGACACTCGTTTCCGTGATGATTTCAATGGAATTGGCCACCATGGCGCCTTGGAGGGCTGCCACGTCGTTTGTGACATAGCTCATGATGGTACCCAGCTTATTCGTGTCAAAAAAATGAGTCGACAGAGTCATGAGCTTGCGGTAGACAATTCCCCGTACATCGATGACAATGCTCTCGCCGACATAGTTCATGAGATAGCTCTGACCATAGTAGAAAATGCCGCGGGCAAAGAAAATGACTACGATTCCAAGGGAAATCAAATTAAGGAGATCACTATCCTTGTTCTGGAAGACCTTATCAATGACATCGCGGACAATCCACGGCACATAAAGGTTGGCAGCGGCCGTCATGACCGTACAGAAACCGGCTGCAATGAGGCGTCCCAAATAGGGACGAATGAATTTGAGGATTCTAAGATATAGGTTCATTTCTTCTCCTTGGCAGTTTCAAGTATAAGGGCAGCCGTCCGCTTGACGGCGCCCGGAGCTCCGAGCTTATAAATGGCCTCCCGAAGATCCTGATGGACCTTGGCCCCTTCGGCAGGATCCAAAAAGCGCAGGACATGACGGGCCATATTTTCCGGCGTCATCTTTTCCTGAATGAGTTCGGGCAGGATTTCCCGGCCTGCTAACAGATTGGGCAGGCCTGCATATTTCACTTTGACGAGGGCTTTAGCAATGGCCATGCTGATGGGACTTGCCTTGTAACAGATGACGCTGGGAAGATCCATGAGGGCCGCTTCCAGGACGACGGTCCCGCTCGTAGCAAGGGCCGCGTCGCAGGCACCCATAGTGTCATAGGGATGCCCTTCGACAATGCGGACGGGAATCTTGGACGTATCAAGGGCTGCTTCGAGCTCCCGACGATCCACATTGGGCGCCTTTTGGAGAATGAAATCCGCATCAGGCTGGTCCTTTTTGATAAGCGGCAATGCTTCAAGCATCACGGGAAGGACGCCTCGAAGTTCACCCTGACGGCTTCCTGGGAGCAACAGGATGAGCGGATGGCCTGGCCTTTTACCGACCGTCTTTTGGGCTTCTAATTGGCTCATCGTAGGTTTTACGATATCAACAAGAGGATTGCCCACAAATTCAACAGGCGCGCCGGCTTCCTTATAGACCTCATAAGCAAAAGGATAGATGCAGGCCACACGGGCTGCCAGACGGGCTACCATCTTGGCCCGCCCCCGCCGCCAGGCCCACGCCGAAGGCGGAATGAAGGAAAAAACGGGAATACCTAACTGCTTTGCGACCTTGGCCACACGCATATTAAAATCTGGATAATCGACAGTCACAAAAATATCCGGTTTCCGTTCCACCATAACCTGGCGAAAAGCATCCCGGAGCCGAAACAGGTCTGGTAGTTTCCGGAGGACCTCAACAAAGCCCATGACGCTGTTGTCTTTATAATCAAAAATAACCTCTCCGCCAGCAGACCGGAGCGCGTCGCCGCCCATGCCAAACACTTCGGCATCAGGTGCAAGGGAAAGAATTTCCCTCGTCAGGGCCGCGGCATGCAGGTCGCCGGAAGCTTCACCGGCCGAGATGAAGATACGCATCCTATGGAACCCTCCTCACGTAGGATTAAATGACAGTTTGACAGTTTATTATATCATATCGGAGGAAATTTTGCTGTAGCTTTGGGTTCCTGGTATGTGTCGACATGTTCTTGAAAGCCCCCTATAAGATTGTGCTGCAGCCTCATTACATGCGGAAAATGGATCCTACGTGGCCTATGGCTGCTCTTGCCCGTCCCATAGCACCTCCCTGATTTTTCCAGCCCCTTATGCATGGCGTGGGGCTTTTAGCCTGTCCCAATTCCTCTTTAACTAACCGCTAAGGCGGCAGAACCCATTGTTTCCTACAATAGGTTCTGCCGCCTTAAGGAGAAAGCTCCAGAGGACCTTTTTCATCTAAAATTCGTTCTTAGCCTCCCTTATTATTTTGATGACAGATCACGCTATTTCAGGGGAGACCTTCCCTTATTTTGATAGGCATTGTCTAGACAACACGATTTCAGCAATAGGGGTCTCCCTTTTATTTTACAAGGACTATTTTTCCCTACCAAGAAATATTTTTTACTTAGGCATCTTTGATTTTATATTTAAATTTAAATTTAAATATAAAATCTATACTCAATTGGGATTATTATTTCCTTCTCTTCAACAATTCTGCTAAAGTATGATTCTTCTTTAGCTTCATTTGAGGGAAATGATTTACTCCTTCCAGCTATCTCATTTTACATATAGATAAACACAAAAAAGACCGTGAGAAATGGGTCTCCAATCCATCTCTCACGATCTCTTTTTGAAAACAATGTTTTCCATTGCGCGTAAATTATAGCAAAAAATATATATTATGTCTATATATCTTATTATACTATATTCTGATATCGCCTATCGAACATTCAAATATGCAAAAATCCCGCAGCCTTTTCGGGCTGCGGGATTTTCTTATTTCGTCACGATTTCACGCAACATATTGATGCTGACGGTCAGAGCGTCAAGTTTACTTTCCATGCGAACAAGCAGATACCAGCTGATTACCATGGGAAAGCCGTACTGGGCGGCCTGACCGAGCAGAACGGACATGCTATCCATGATAAAGCTTAGGCAACGGGTTCGTCTTCAGCTGCTTCCAGCACTTCAAAAACCTTTGTGGTTTCTTTCAGCGTTGCGCCCTTAATGGCGGAAAGCTGCTTACTTACGCTGTCGCCAATGACGTTGAGGTCAATAAGTTTCTGCATGACCGGTTCCACATTGGCTCTGCTGATATCAGCAATAGGAGCTGCAATACGGATGGTCTTGCTTTTGTTGTCACCAAGTTTAAAGATCATTTCGAGAGATTGAGACATAATGATTCTCCTTTGGGGTCTAAGTTCTCGCTTAAGTGGCCCTAAAAAGCGGCGAGAGCGCTTTTAGGGGACGTCCTAGTCGATGGTGGGTTTTAGCTTACGCCTTCAGTTCGACACGTTTAACGGCATAGATGGTTTCCGGCGTGTCTTCCATGAGGCTGCCAATGGCCTTTCCAGCTTCCAGCAGCTTTGCATCCTCGGCGTCAGGGTTCATACCCTTATAGGTGACACGAGTCGTCTTCATCTTACCGTTGACTTCGTTCACGTTTTCGAGCTGCAGAGTAACTTCTTTGATGTTTTCCATTCTGTGTTTCCCCCTTAGTATTTTGACGATTGAGCGATAAAGGAATGTGGAACATGAGGCAGACGCTTACGCTTTCAATTAGTAAGCTAACTGAAAGGGTAAGAGCGATGCCAAATGATGTCGGTACCACTGAGCTTTTCCTCGGAGGACGTCTCCCCCATATTTCCACTTGCCATCTCCATCCTTGATTTCATACAGATCCCAGCGTTCGAATCGGTTCGTTCCCGCCAGGGCTGGTCCGTATCCGTCGAGGTCAGCTGCTTCCGCATGAGTCATGACATGCGCTTTGTCAAGCGGAATATCAAGAGTAAGGGTCAGGAGTGCCACGAGGGCCGCCGTTTCTTCCACCTGCACCGGGGAGGGCGGAAAGACGCCCAAGTCAAAAGATCGGTCGGCGTACATGACGGCGTCCTTAGCGCAGCACATGGCAATCCCGATGGCGCCGCTATTGCGGAGATAGGTGTGGGATAAAAGCTCGGTAAAGCAATCCGATGCGCTGAGGACGTCCCCTGTTCCCGTGACATTAAGATGATAATCAGGAAAGGTCTGATCATAAAATCCGGCTGTCCAGTGGAGATAGATATGGGATAGTTTCCCATAGTCCTTTTCCGCCCTTCGGCAAACGTCCCAACGCGATAGTCTTTTCATATGTTTCCACACTCCTCATCATTTTTGGCGGTGGGAAGCTCATCTTCCCCATTTCGCCTTACACTATATAAGTGTCTGCACTTTATGGATTTCTTCAAAATTTTTAAAAAATATTTTGAATTTTAAAGAATAAAGGAATGGTGCGCATTTCAGGATTAAAAGTGTATCATGGGTGATACATTTCTCTCTATTATAATAAAAATGCTTATTGTAATCTTGATTATTTATGATATTATAAAAAAGTCGTGTTTGTTGAAAAATTTGATATTTTCTTATTTTTTAGCATTCTTATTATTTGAATCATTGCAATATGCACATCTACATGGCCATGAATTTGTACTATTTTTTGTAATGATGAAACACAATGACGCACTGCGATCTGCTCCGGATCATTCCAATTCCAAGTAGAAAAGGAGATTATAACAATGAGAATTGAGTATAATCCAATGTTTACCCTTATCAAACAACGACATCTCTCAATCGGCCAAGTCGCACGCATGGCAGGAATCAGCAGAGCCACCTTAAATCGGATTTATGCAAGTTATAAGGCAAATGACGATTCCTATCGTCCAACGCTTACGGTTTTAGTTCGTCTGTGCAAATGCCTCCATTGCCACCGTATTGATGAATTGATTAAGCTTGTAGAGGTAAAGCTACCATGAATCAGCTGCGCAAACTCGCGGGGACAAACGAAGGAAAGTGCGAAATGGTGAACCTTCTAAAAAAATTTCAGCCTCTTTTGAAACATTTCGAGAAAAAGGAAAGAAATCTTTTAAAACGAGAAGATCTTCATTCCATTTTATCCATTGCCCTTCTAGAAGCAGCGCTTCGCTACGAAGGACCTGAAGAGAAATTTCCTGGTTATGCCAAAACTTTCCTTCTAAACACGCTCCGTAATTATCAGCGCAAAGAAGCAAGATACCGACAGTCAGAAGTTAGCTTAGACCAAATTTTTAAAGAAGATACTTATGAAATGGATCATCATCTTGACATGAAAGAAAAAATCAAGACCGTAAAAGAGGTGCTCAATCAACTTACAACCGAAGAAAGAAACTTACTGATTGAATCGGCAACAAAGAATGGCTCTTTTAAAATGCTCGCTCAAAAACATCATATTCCACCAAAGACACTCTACAGCCGGTACCATAGACTCCTTCAAAAGACGAGGAACTTACGAAAAGGCAGCGTAAACTGCCTTTAACATGCATATAGGACCGCTCCTGCGGTCCTATATTTTTTGCCCAAATGAGTAAATCACGTCATCAAAGAAGGGAACTTTCACCATGACAAATCTAAAATCTCTGATTGAATTATTAAACGACGACAGCATGAAAATGATTACGCCCCTCATGGCGGACAGACAATACACATACAACATGCTTTGGCTGCGTCTTCTTACGCTTGCAGCCGAACTCGATAAAAACGGCGAAATTTCCGCCCCAAATGGTGCGCCCTTTGATAAGGATATCCTCCTGCAGAAACTGCACCTTTCCGATGGAACATTTAAAATCATGGAAGGCATCCGCTACTTTGATCATTGCGGTCTTCTAAAGTGCAATCATGGCGTTATTCGCATCAAAAATTGGAAACACTATCTTGCAATCGGCGGAACCATTAAAAACGCGTCTAAAGAGGAAAAAGGCCTGTCTAATGACGCCATTCGTCAGCGTCGTTGCCGTTTAAACAAAAAACTACGAGAAGAAAAACTGCGCTGCGAGCAAGAGGAAAAAACAAAAAAAGAAGCTAAGAAATCTTCTCAAACCAAAAATGAAATTCAAGAAATTTATGTATCAGGGACAGAAGTGCTCCCTCAAGGATACAAAAATATCCGTGACATAAATGAAAAAATACAAGGCAAAGAAGAATCTTTTGTCACGGATTTCCAGCAGGTAAACGTGACATGTCACGATTTTGAAGAAAATGAGGGTGTGACATGTCACAATAAAAGTGACCGTGACATAACCGTGACATATGAGGAAGATGCAGATTCTATGCGGGTTACAACGGATTCGGATAAAAATGCGTTAACCGTGACATCCACTCAAAAAGAAGCCTCGCGCGCGAATATAGACTATTCATCTTTATATTTACATAAACATAATAAAAACAACAAAACATGTTTTTCTAAACAAGTAACGTCTGTAAATGTAGAACAGGGGAAAAAGCAAACGAGTGATCATGACTTTTTTGTGCCGCCGCTTGAACTGGAAATTTGTGAAGCAACACCTTCCCAAAAAAATATGAAAAGGGCAGATCATCTCTTCGCTGTGTTCGGGGAAGAAGTAAAAGAAACGGGACTTAATGGAAAAGCGAAAAAGGTCGATTCTCCCGAAGAAAAAGCACAAAAAGATGGCCTTCGTAAAACACTCATTGAGGAGCTCGGTATGAATGCAGCCATTGCCAATGCAGTTTTGCGCAAGTGGAACACGGAAACAATCAAAGGCGCTATGCGCGTCATGAGTAAATACATGCCTTATGGGCAAATTCGTAATGAGTCCGCCTATCTTATTGGGCTTTTGAAAAAAGGCGTCGGTGAACCGCCAAAGGGAACCAGATACTCCTGTCCCAATGGCTGCGAGGACGGATACATTCTAGACAGAAAAAATGGCAGAGCAACGCCATGCAGTATATGCCACGGAAAAAGAAAGCGAATCGGTTGATGAGGCACGCATATGTGTCGGCATTTTCTCGAAAGTCCCCCCATAAGATTGTCTTGCAGCCTCATTACATGCGGAAAATGGAGCTTACATTTCCTATGGCTGCTCTTGCCCGTCCCATAGCACCTCCCTGATTTTTCCAGCCCCTTATGCATGGCGTGGGGCTTTTAGCCTGTCCCAATTCCTCTTTAACTAACCGCTAAGGCGGCAGAACCCATTGTTTCCTACAATAGGTTCTGCCGCCTTAAGGAGAAAGCTCCAGAGGACCTTTTTCATCTCAAATTCGTTCTTAGCCTCCCTTATTATTTTGATGACAGATCACGCTATTTCAGGGGAGACCTTCCTTTATTTTGCATGGATTATTTATACCCTACAAAGAAACATATTACGCTTAAAACGGGAAATTTTCCCCACATTAAACATGCCCTCACCCCTTTTGGGTGAGGACACATACTTTTACTTCAAATTAAACGACTCTCGGCACAGTTCTTCCAGCGTGCCATCTTTCGATGCTTCCGCAGCATCGGCTTGGACAAAATTCTTCGTTTCCAATTTCAGCGTTTCATCAAACCCAAGGATATAGTTGGTTGCAATGAGATAGATGATGCGCGTCGGCGCCATGCCATAGACCTGTTTGCGTAGGATATGCTCGATGCGCGCTTTATCGTCCGGATAGAGCTGCTTCATCTTCGGCGACCGGAAAAGTCGCTTTACAATTTCTGTAATGAAAAGACCGGACTTCATGTAAAGATCCGCAAAAGTTTTATTTGGATCATCAAAGCATCCGGGATTTTCTTTTTCCAGGCGGTCTACCATGTCCTGCACGACCTTTTTGGGCGTAAAGATCTGGTTCGTCTTTTGTGGCGGAATGTAATCAAAAATATCTTCATCCTTACTTTCGTCGAAGTAGTTGGCAAGTTCCTTTTTCTTCTTCAGGAATTCCTGGATGGAGTCATTGAAAACGACTTCGTTAAACAAATGTCCTTCAAAGTGTTCTAATTTACCGGTAGCTTCACTGATTCGCTCTCCGCCATCACGGAGATAACGGAAGTCTTCTTCCGGCATGCCCGTTACTTCTTTAAATACATCATCTTCCGTGTAATCATCAAAATTGGCAAGGGTTAAGTTTTCATCACCGTAAGCCATGACAAAGCTTGGAATACTGCGGCAGAATCCCCTCAGCCGAGCTCTTGACCAATCTTCAGAATCAGATTTTTTCTCTTCGGCCTTTAATTTTTCCATCTGTTCAACCACATTTTTCTGATTTTCTTTAAATATGGTTTCTGTTGCAGACTTTAAGGAGTCACCAGCACTGGCCACAAGTTCATCCAGCGTATTATGGTAGTCATTACTCGCTGATTCTATCTCTTCAGACGTTGTGCTTTCTGCTTTGCGCTTTTCAAACTCAGCGTTTGCAACGGCAATTTTCTGATGAGTATCCGTTTTAATACGCTCAATTTCTCGAGAAATATGCTCATTGACCGCCTTTTCGACCTGTTTCGCCGCTCTCGGTTTGAGCTGATAATTTTTGTTTGCTACATCGATGACTTCCTTCTTGATCTGCTTTTGCACCGCATCCTGCACTTTATGGAACGTATTTTCGATGTGGAAAGGATCTTTGCTGAGACCGCTCGTTACTTCTTCCACCGCTTCCGGAGCTGCATAGATCTTATTTCCAAAAAGTTCATTGCTCTTTCCGATAACAATTTCCTCCGGAACAACAACATTTCCCGTATCGTCAAGAGAAATATCTTCGGCAGGATCCAGAGCGGCCCTTTCCTTTTTCGGATTTTCCTCTTTGGCCGGCGTCAGTTTTTCTAAGATTTCCCGAACTGTGCCCGGCGCACCAAAGACATTGCTGATATTTTGAAAAAGGAAGTTAGACATGAAACCACGGCGCACAACTTCGAGGCTCTTAAGCCGCCTCGGAATGGTAAGGACAGCAGCAGCGTCAAGTTCGACCATCTTTCCTTCTGCATCTTCACCAAGGACAGGGAAGAAATTAAGAAGTTTTTGAATATTTTCTTTGCGCTCTTCCGCCGTTCCGCCCCCATTGGTCGTACTGGAAAGAAGGTTATTGGCAAATTCGTCAAAAATGATAAGCGTACGAGCCGGATCAAAGTCAAAGATATAAGCTCGTTCCTTACGGAACTGTTCTGCCCCCACCCGAATCATGCAGGGATTTTGCGCGCGGAACGCAGCCTGCATATAACTTGAAGGGCTCTTCAGGTTGCACAGCATAAGAACACCTGACCATTCCGGGATGGTCACGCCGACCGTAAGCTGCCCCACAGAGAGGGTAATCGTCTTTTCGTGCTCCGCAATGGCTTTTTTCACGCGGTCAAAGGCTTTTTCTGTTTCCTCATCTTCTGAAAGTTTGCCATCACCGGCAGCGACGATAATTTCATATTCGCCAAAGATATCCTTGAACTCATCACTCTTCATCATACGGGCAAGAGCCTTGCAGCTGTCGACGCGGTTCAGCATCCAAAGGGTATGAGCCAGTTCCTTGCGCAGTGTCGTCGTAGAGAAAGGATATTTTTCATTGGATGTAAGAGAGCGAAGAAATTTCTTGACCTCTTCTTCGTGAACAAAGTGTGTACTCTCCCCCGTTCCTTTCGTGAGGAAAAATTCATTGAGGTCAAAGGCGTAATCGACGGCACCATCCTCATTTTCAAGGTCAACGCCTCGTTCAAGTTTTTCCTGGATCATACCAGAAATCTGGTACGTGTACATGGAAAGCTGCGGCAAAACTTCATAGGGATTATAGTCATCGCTTTGCCAGGATGCTTTTCGTTCCTGCTCATCCGCATAGGACCAGTTATAAATCTGTTCTTCCGAAAACTGTCCGGAAGCAAGAGCCTTAAACGGCGTGCCTGATAGATAAAGCGTATGTTTTCGGCTGATATTTTCAAAGGCATGTTCCGTACGGATTGTATCAATGCCTTCCTGTGCCTCGTCAATGACAAGAAGGTCGAAATCGATGCCATGATGCGTTATACCCTTTAAGTCATTATAGGATTTGGCCATCCATTCGAGCTTCTGGTAGTTGCCACCAAAATAAACGGACCCTTTTAACCCTTGGAGGGATTCAAAGGCAACCATACCATGGGATTTTCCTTCCGGAAGGCGGCTTTCCGCGTCAAGATAAGCTTCCCGCGTATAGACTCCCTTCTTGCCTTTGAGAGCATCCGTATCCGAAACGAAGCGAAGCTTTCCGCGCCAACCGATGAATTTATTAAAGTCTTCTGCCCAGGAGTTTGCAATGGCCGGCCGATTTGTAACGATGAGGACCTTTTGGAATCCCATCTGCCGAATCAAATCATAGCAAGTAAGAGTCTTCCCAAAACGAGGTTTTGCATTCCAAAGGAATTCCGTCCCCCCTTTTTCGAAATAGGCCTTGGTCTTTGCTACGGCATCCTGCTGTTCCTGACGCAGTTCGTAGGTGCTGCCCTGCTGCGTTGGCTCATCCTTGCGGCTTGCAAATTGTCCAAAATACAGATAGGAAGTTGCCGCATCCGTATGGAACCACTCCGTCTTAGGACGCCGTTCAATGCTCTTCTGGACTTCCAGATATTGATGGAAATCATGGTCCGTAAAGGATTTTCCTGAACCATCTTTATATAGGGCATTATCCTGCCATTCTACCGTATAAGGGATGGAGGCCGTGTGCGTCTGCTGGTTGATTCGTTGCTCTACAGTTTGCTTTTCCGTGTAACCAATCTTGATCCAGCCCTCGTTTGACGTGACAGTCGGCGTCGTATAGGCATAAATCATGGGAACAACTTGTTCAAAGGATCTAATTTGAGGCGTCACGTCACTTCATCTCCTTTACATGGCTTTCGATGAATTCGATCTCCGTTTCGTCAAGTCCGTATTTCTGATAAAGCTGCAAATCGATGTCATGAATAGACTGAGACCAGTCGATATCGGAAGAAGGAGTAAAGTCTTGCATGGGAATCATATTCCATACTGCTGGCGGACAATGCTGAGTAACTTTTTTTATACCGAGCATAGCCCTAAAGAATTTGGTTTTAAGATAAGTTTCCAATGTTCTAGCTTCTATTTCCGTTTTAAATGGACCTGCGCTGAGATAAGTATCTGCGCTACCATCGCCAGGCAATCCCAGAATAGGCAGCGTTAAAGTTTCCCCAAAATGTCCTTGACTATTAGCTTCTGGAAGGAACAACTTATAGCCGTCTATATATTTATTATTTTCTATATATTCTTTATTAATAAATCTATATTCCCTATTACCATCTATTCTTCCTAATATTCTTATACTTTTCTCATTTCTCTTAGAAGAAAATAATTCAGGAGCTTTTTTAATGATATTAGATACAATTTTTGCTCCAGTTCCTTTTCCTGACAAAGCTCTGACCTGAGGAAAAGCATCAAATGCTAATTTTGAGAATCTGAATAATCCCTGGGAAGCGATGATGGAGTCTAGTCTATTTTTTCCATGTTCAACTTGATTGACTTTTTTAACAACACCATTCATTTCCTGATAAGAAGTAAAAGTTCCTATAGCCCCAAAATCCTTACTATCAGATCTAAAAGTAATCGCAATTCCGCCTTTTATTTCAGTATCATGAAATAATCTTGTAGCATCAGGCTCATAATACAATACTTTTAAATGCGTATCCTCTAGCATCTTTTTATTCCAGGCCTTTGGTGTTTGTCCGGCGTTAAATAAAAACCTTGCTGGCGTAATTAATTCAACATTTGATGACGTATCATATGCTTGATCCATAAAAAGATTATAAATAGGATTTTTTCTATCGCCATCGTTTGCAGTTTCTTCTTGATACGGAGGATTTCCAATGACAAAATCAAACAACTTCTTTCCCATGGTCTTTTCCTTCACCTTCCTGAATAGAACTGAGAGTTTGGAACGCCAATTGTATGTAACAGCCGGTATCGCAACGGCTTCTTCCATCTTTCGCTCTGCTTCCTCCCAATCAGAGGAGAAAAGCTCGCCGAACGTCATTTGGTGAAACTCTTCGTAGGGTTTTCCTGTTGGCACGATATCTTTAAGGCCATCCATTTGCCAGATGTTCCAGGCAATGCGGTTTGCGATTTTCCGAAGCAGTTTTCCGGGCGGGATCTCGCCCCACCGCTCCTTGTAATAATCGATGAACGTAAGGTACAGATTGACGCGGGCAATAAGGACGTTATCGCCTTGATATTCATACCCATAAGATGCATCAAGGGCTCGCACGGCCCATTTGACCCATTCTTCGCGGGTTTGTGTATTTTCATTCACAACGCGGAGTTTCCGGTCCACAATGCCAATACGGCGGTTCAGGGGTTCGATCCTTTCACCCGTCGACGCATCATAACGAGAGCAAAGATATGGGGCTTCCCCACAAGTGATTTCAAGCCGTCTTGAATCAACATAGCACTGCCACCGTTTCCGTTTGGGAAGCTCAATCTTTCCTTCCGTAGGAACCCACGAATGGTCCTCCTGAGGCGTATTGAAAACGTTCTTGCGATGAAACCAGTCTTCATCACAGACGTTATTCATTTCGTTGCAGACCCAAGCCGGCGTAAAGACCTCTGCCTTTTTGCGCGTCCGCTGGGCCTGATCTTCCATACTTTTTCGGATGCGGGGACGAATGACGTCTGCATGCTGGAGCAGCAGGGTCCGGTCGATTTGGTCCGTATCCTGGAAGCCATTTCCAAAGGACGCATACGTGTCCGTGGCCCAAATGATATTCTTTTTTGTGGATTTATTTTGAAGCAGTTTGTCCAGTACGGGAAGTACAGGGTAACTTGCCACATCAATCAGTCTTTCCACGTAATTTATCCTCCTCAGCTACAGGGAAATAGCATACCGATTCTGCATATTGTGCGGGGGACCACAATCCAAGGGTGATGCCATAAAATCATGATCGCAAGAACCACCAAAATAGGTAAAAATCACTGTATGCACCCTTCACACCAGTCTCTATTATACATGTTTCTTTAGCAATATGCAGTAGAATAAATGGGACAGGATTGAGATAAAAAATAAGCAGGGGAAAGACTGTGCGGCCGGCCCCAAACCGCCCTACGGGAGGGGGCCGAATTGATTCGCCCGAAAACATGTTTCTCGGACTTCCGCTTCGCTCCAAAAGCGTCCTTCGAAACCTGGGCGAATATTCCTCACTCCCGTTCGTGTGGAGACGTTGCCCCCAAAAACGGGGCACCTCATCCACCACCATCAAGGAGGTCATAAAATGACCCACTTGATGGTCCCCCGCCTTGGTAAGGCGGAGCGGCATTCGCCGCCTTGAGACAGGTACCCTGACGGAAAAACCTCAAAGGGGGTTGTCAGGCTTACATTTCTTATCACGAAGGGAAGGAAGATGATTGCGCGCGGCAATCCATTTATCGTGAGGGTGACAGACTAAGCTATTTCGTTCTTATCCCCGTTGATCAAACTAAAGAAAACTATGAGCGTCCAGCCCCATTTCTTCCGCACATCATCCATGCCTAGTCGTTTAGCCATAACTCTTCCTGATGGGTCCTCTTAACCGCTTAAATACACAAAAATCCCGCAGCCATCACATAGCTGCGGGAGACTTTTTCCGTTTGTACTGACAAGGGCAAGGCCACGCTAACGGACCACGTTCGCCTCGGTCAATGCCTTGATGTTTTCTTTTAGGGTGCCCGGCTCCTTTATTAGGTTGTTGCTGTGCGCCTCAATCCGCGATTTGTCTGTAAGGGAGGCTTCCAAAAACCGCTTAGACCGGAAGGGGTTTTATGCTGACCCGTCAGGGATTTTGCCCGCAGCCGTAAGAGCCGTTCATGGGGCCCTGTTGGGGGCCGCCCTGCCGCGCGCCTTCCATCATGGCGCCATGCTGGAAAGCGGGATTCATCTGCATGTCTTGATGCATGGGAGCAGAAACTTCATAGCCGCCAAGACGGGGATCGACCATGCCAAAGACCATGGCAACATGGGTGAAAAAGACAAAGAGCAGCAGGATGAAGATATGGCATTTGGCATTTTTCTTGGCGTCCGGGCCGTTACCAATAAAGCCGAGCTCCGTGAAAAGAAGCAGGAAGGCGGGGATGATGCCAAGGACATAGGCCCAGACCGCGATAAGGTCGATGGGGCCCCGCCACTCAATGGTGGGGATGTAGCGCGTAACTAGGTAGAGGGCGGCCACGATGAAATAGAGGCTAAAGAAGAGACCGCCTCGATGGGAGAGGGTCTGCCATTTTTCCCTTTCTTTGCCGCTTCCTAAAAGGCTGAAGGCTTCCGCCATAAAAATGGTTTCGATGAAAACCACGGGGACAGCCATAAAGAGAATCAAAAACCAGGGGGAATGAAGACTTAAAAGCTCCATGTAATGGGTCATGACCATGGGAATGGCTCCTTTCACACAAGAGGCGCTGCTTTATGCAGCAAAGGGGTACGCTTGATGGCTTCGATGTCTTTGGTGCCCGCTAGCTGCATGACAATGGACAGTTCATGATTGATCTGGTCAAAGACGGATTTGACGCCTTCGGCGCCGCCGAGGTTCAATCCGTAGATCAGGGGGCGTCCCAGAGCCACGAGATCGGCGCCGCTTGCAAGGGCTTTGAAGACGTGGCTGCCGCGGCGGACTCCGCTGTCAAAGACGATGGGAACGCGGCGCCTAACCACGGACGCTATGCTCGGAAGGACCGTAATGGAAGCAGGCCCCCCATTAAGCTGCCGCCCGCCATGGTTAGAGACCCAAATGCCATCAGCACCGGCCTTGATGGCAGCCTCCGCGTCTTCTGGCGACTGGATGCCTTTGACGAGGACGGGCAGCCCGGAGAGGGTCTTGATCTTATCAATATCGGAAGGAACAAAGTCCGCTTTTGCCGCGGCGTAAATCTCGGCAATGCCTTTGCCGACCCCGTCTTGGGAAGAATAGGCGGCAAGGTTTGGCATGGGCAGCGGGAACTGGAAGTGATTGCGTACGTCCTCTTCACGGTAGCCGCCCAGGGTCGAATCCACAGTGAGGATGATGGCTTTGACGCCTGCCTTGACGGCTTTTTTGACGAGATAGGCGTTAAACCCATCGTCCTTACTCATATAGAGCTGGAAAAACTGCGGGGCGCCGGGCGCGGCGGCAGCGACATCCCTTAGGTCCGTGCTGCCGTAGGTGCTTAAGGAAAACAGGGACCCTGCCGCGGCCGTTCCGATGGCCGTATCGATTTCCCCTTTGACATGAGCCAGACCGTGGGCGGCCGATGGGGCCTCAATCACAGGGGTCTTGAGGGAAATCCCAAAAATCGAAGTACTAAGGTCAGCCCCACTCAGTCCCTGGAGGACCCGAGGGATGATCTGCAGGTCATCAAAGGCCCTCGTATTTTCGCGCAGCGTCCATTCATCCTCGGATCCGCCGCGGATATACCCAAAGGCGCCCCGTTCCATGTTCGCTTTGACCCGTTCTTCCAAGGAAGGTAGGTTCAGGATGTCAATCGGGTGTTCTTCCATACTTGTATAATACGTCATGATGGCGTGCCTCCTTGCTTGTAAGCATATAATAGAATTCCTAGGGAAATCCTTCGTTATAATACCCTTATTAGGTATATGAGTCAATAAGGGATCTCTCTGTTTGCAAATTCTTCACAGGTTTTTCCCTATTTTGTATGTTTTTTTAACAAGAAGGTGCATGGATTCATGCTATGCTGGAACGGGCTGTCCTTAAGGATTCCCTTTTATCCATAAAAAAA